>JBIOUT010000222.1:0-3421 GCA_044867365.1 Candidatus Eiseniibacteriota bacterium
TCTCGCTCGTCGATGCCGGCGGCGACCCTTATCGCCTTCCCGAGGCGTCGAGCCCGGTCACTCTCGTCGGCATCTGGGCGACCTGGTGCCCATCATGCCGGGCGGATCTTCCGGCTCTGATCGATCTCGCCCGCGAGCTCGATGCGGAAAAGGTTCGGCTCGTCCTCGTTAGCGTCGATCGCGTGCCGGAGCGGGGGGTGCGACACCTCGCCCGCATCGGCTATCAAGGAGAGGCGGCCTATGACCCGGGCGCGAAGTCAGTGGCCCGATTGGGCATTCGTGGAATCCCCACGGTCCTGGTCCTCGACGGCTCGGGGCACGAGCTCGATCGCATCATCGGGGCCGGCAAAGAGTCGACCGCCCGGGTGCGGGCAAGCGCGCTCAAGCTCATGACCGGCTCCGAGCGAGCTCAGGCGCCAAGCAGGTGAAAGGGGGGCGTCGGATGAGGACTCGGATGAGGAACAGGAGCACGCGAAGGATCCGATTCGCTTTCGCTCTCGCGCTCGCGCTTCCACTCGTCGGCGGGTGCGCGACGGTGATGCCGATCGAGCGGGAGATGCTCTCCGAGCCGATCATGGTCTTCGATGACGATCCGCGCGAGCGGGCTCATGAGCAGCATTGGGTCGAGACCCTCGAGGCGTCGACCGGAGGTTATGGCGGCGCAGCGGGCGGTTGCGCCTGCTACTGATCGAACCATGGCCGGCCACATCGACATCGAACGGCGAAAAGCGAGCTGGATCCCGGTCGTCGCGCTTCTGGCTTTCCCGGCCGGCGCCTGGGCGGAGGGCGAGACCATCGATTTTCGCTGGCATCACTTCAGCGACAACCAGGGGACTCGGGTCGCCACCACCAGCTTCGACGTCGCCAGGCCCTGGATCCACGATTCGGGAAGGATCGCGCTCACCTACTCGATCGACCAGGTGTCGATGCCGGCGATCAAGGGAGCGCCGGGCTCTCAGGAGCATCTCGATGCCGTCACCGCCGCTTCCCGCCCGGTGAGCGGCGTGTATCAAGAGTCGAAGAACTACGAAAAGGTCCGGAACCAGATCGAAGGGACCGTGGGGGTCGGCGACGTCTCCGGCAGCTTTTATATGAGCTTCGAAGAGGACTGGAGAGCTCATCAGGCGAAGGTCGCTTATCAGCGTGACCTCGAGCAGTCGAATACGGTTCTCGGCCTGGAGGGATCGTTCGGCTGGGACGACATCACCCCGATCGGCGAGACCGGCGAGACCCGATCGGAAGATCGGCGAACCAGCCTCTCGGCGGTCGGCTCCTGGGCGCAGACCCTCGATGTCCGCACCCAGTCGCGGCTGTCGCTCGAGGTGGGGGAAGTGAGCGGATTCCAGGGCAATCCGTACAGGAGCGTGCGCACCGATTCGACGATCGTTCCCGAGGTGCATCCGCGCGAGAGGCTGCGCGGGGCGCTCTCGAGCGAGATCCTGAGGTATCTGGACACCCGGAGCTCATTCCGCCTCGGATACCGCTTCTATCACGACGACTGGCGGATTCAGTCGCATACCGGGAGCGTCGAGTTCAAGCAGGTCATCGGTGAATCGGTGATTCTGCGTTATCGCTATCGCTACTACACCCAGAGCGGCGCCTATTTCTATCGTGACATCTACCACGACGAAAACGGAGTCGATGGTTACCTCACTTCCGATTACAAGCTCGCGCCGCTGTCATCGAATCTGTTCGGAGTCAAACTCAACGTGCCTGCGCTCGATCTCCTTCACCTGCGCCGCGTCTTTTCGAAGGCAGACCTGAACGTGAAGGTGGAGCGCTACTACACATCGACCGACTTTTCGGCCGGAATCATCGAGTCCGGCATCGAGGTCGAGTTCTGAGCGGCCGGCCGCACGGGCGAACGCCCGACCGGCCCCGATCGGAGATGTTGTCATGGCGAGCCAGATGAACCTACGCAAGGCGGCGACGGTCGCGGCTTCTGCGATTGCGGCATGCGTGCTCCTGACGGCGGCCGGCGCCGGTCCCGAGCCCGCGGCGGCGGCGACGCGCAGCTTTCAGACAACGACTCTGGCGCCGGATGTGCCGCATGTGCGGCTGACCCGGTCGCTGGCGCGCGCCGAGCTCGGCCGTGATCTCTTCGGGGATCCGGCAGGAACGGCGCTGGTGGGGCAGGTCGAGATTTTCGACCGCTATCCCTACGTGCGCGCCCGCTACGTGCAACTGGTCACCGATGCGAAATGGAACCGGATTCTCTTCGGCGAGCAAGGAGCGGCCATCCGCTCCTTTGACGGCACGGGAACAGCCCTCGGGCCACTGCGCGGACCGGCTGGGATCGATCGCGATCCGCGCGGGCGTATCTTCGTGGCCGATGCGCAGAATGATCGAATCGTGGTTCTCGAGCTGCGCGGCGACGGAGCCGATCTCCGGCTCGAGCCCCGCTTCGCGATCGGCGGCTTCAAGCGGCCGACCGGGGTGGCGTGGGACGGCGGCGCCACTCCCCTCGATCCAAGCGACGATCGCCTGTGGGTGGCCGACACCGGCAACCATCGCATCGCCTGCTATGCGCTCTCGGCATCGGGAGCGAGCTTCGTGTCCTCGATCGGCAGCCGCGGGAACGGCGAGGGGAATTTCCTCGAGCCGCGCGATGTCGAGGTCGGACGCGCCGACGGACTCCAGACCGGCGACCTCTATGTCGCCGATTGGGGGAACGGCCGCGTCGTCCGTCTCACCGCGAGCGGCGATCAGATCAAGTGGGTGAAGGCCCGCCGCATCGGCCCCGATGTCCGTAGTGTGGCCACCGACACCTGGGGAGACGTCTACGTCGCCAAGCGCGATGCCGGGCGCATCCTCAAGCTCGATCGCGACCTCGAGCCGATCGTCGAGAGTGACGCCGACTTTCCCGGGCTCCGCGATCTCACCGTCGGCTTTCTCACCGTCACCGATCATCGTCGAGGCATTCAGCGCTTCACCGGTTATCCGAGCCTCTTCGCGGTCGAGTCCTGGAGCGAATCGAGCGGCGCCCAGCGGCTCGAGCTGGGCCTCGAGGTTCTCGACCTTGCTGCGGCGCCGGCGGGCCGCGGCGCCGACTTGAGCTGTCTCCTCACCGATCCTGCCGTCGTCGACGTGACGGTGATGGCGGAGGGAAGAGAAGTACGGCGCGAGAACCTGGGACGGTGGTCGGCCGGCCGGCGGAAGTGGTCCTGGGATGGGAAGAATGATCGGGGCGAATGGGTCTCGGGCCCGGTCGGCTATGTGCTCCGGGCGAGGTCGCTCTACGATGGCGGCCCCGAGACGATCGCCTCGCTCGGTGTCGGGGCGCCCGCCGTGGCGACTCTCGCCTCCGCCTGGCCCAATCCGGCCCATCCCGCCACCCAGATCCGCTTCTCTCTGCCCCAGTCTGCGGACGACGTGCGGCTCGACATCGTCGACGTAAGCGGGCGCGTGCGCCGGCGGTTGG
>JBIOUT010000223.1:0-8927 GCA_044867365.1 Candidatus Eiseniibacteriota bacterium
CCTGGCGTTGGCTGGTTGATGAGAATCACGGCGGTCGTTCCGATCAGTGCCGGCAACGCGATAATGCCCAACATACCGGTGACAGTGCCAACGTACGCCGGCACCCACTGACGCAGCTCACGTCCGACCCAGAAAAGGATCGCGAGCACCGATGACGTGCCAATCACGGTAGCGGCGTGACGCGCCACCGTCGGCATACCCAGCAGAACGGCGGCATTGTGAAAATCACCAAAGAACCCCGCGGACATGAGATTCCCGAAGAACATGTTGACGCCGAATGTCGAGAGATAGACCAGAGGCATACCTGAAGCCGAGTCGCGGGCTCGTCTGTAGACAAGCCAACAGAGCACGCCGAAGAGGAGGCTAAACACCGGGCCGGCGATGCCGACCCATGCGCGCTCCTTGAGCGCCGGGTGTGCCAGGTCGAGATCCACAGAGAAGTTGAAGAGGGTCGAGCTGATGCCGAGCGAGTAGGCGGTCACGGCGTGCGCGCACTCGTGCAGGATGGCGTTAATGGTGTATCCAGCGGCAAACCACAGAATCGGCCGGAGCACCCAGGCGGCACAGCTGCGGCGTTCAGTCAACGAACTTGTCAATTCACCATGTGGCGCGGCCGCGGCCTGCTGGCGCCACGACCAGATCAAGCTTCAGATACTTCGTAGGATATCTTTCGCGTCTGGGTGAATTGCCGGAGTCCTTCCGGTGATCCGATGAACCCAAAACCCGACTGTTTGGCTCCGACCCATGGCGTCCCCTCCACCCCGCCGATCCCCCGGTTGATTCCCACCATGCCGGCGTCGAGGCGGGCGGCGAATTCGCGCGCCCGCCCGGCATCACCGCACCAGAGGGTGGCGCCGAGCCCGAAGGAGGTGGCGTTGGCCTTGGCGATCGCCTGGTCGGCATCGGGCACCCGCTGGATGGCGGCCACCGGACCGAAGGTTTCTTCTCGCATGAGCGCCATGTCGTCGGTCACGTCGGTGACCACCGTCGGCTCGAGGAAGTTGCCGGGGCCGGGAAGTGCGTTGCCACCGGTTAAGATTCGGGCGCCGCGGCGCCGGGCTTCTTCGATCTGGTCGAGAACGTGGGCGCGCTGAGTGGAGGTTGCCATCGGCCCCATGTCCACGTCGTCCCGGGTGCCGGGGCCCACCCGGTAGCGCTTGGCGCGCTCGACGACCTTGGCCTCGAACGCGTCGGCCACCGCTTCGTGGACATAGATCCGCTCGACCGACACACACACCTGACCCGCATTGCGGAAGGAGCCGTTGACCGCGAACTCCGCCGCACGCTCGAGGTCGGCGTCCTCGAGGACGACCATGGGATCCTTGCCGCCGAGCTCGAGCACGAGCCGCTTCAGATCGCGTCCCGCGGCCTGCATGATCGACCGCCCAACCGCCTGACTACCGACGAAGGCGATCATCTGCACGTCGCCGCCGACCAGGGCCTTCCCTACCTCGTCCGCACCTTGCACGAGCTCGAAGACTCCCGGCGGCAGCTCGCCTGCGATCAGCCGATGGAGGAGAGCGTCGGCAAGCGGCGTGATCTCGGAGGGCTTCCATACGACCGTATTGCCCGCGAGGAGCGCCGGGCCGAACATCGCCTCCGGCATCGAAAGTGGGAAATTCCACGGAGTGATGACCGCGACCACCCCCAGAGGATCGCGAACCACGACCGTCACCAGCTTGTTCTCCCGGTGTTCCTCGGGCTCGATCGCGGGAATGAGCTGGTACAAAGATTTGAGGCTCTCCGCAACCGATTGCGCCTCACCCAGGGCGGCCTTGCGGAGCTTTCCCATCTCGCGGGTCACCAGATCGGCGAGCTCCTCGGCAGACGCCGCCACCCGCTCCCCGGCGCGAGCGATCGCCGCCGCCCGCTCGGCCGCATCGAGGGCCGCCCAGCCGGGAAAGGCGGCCCGGGTGCGGCCGATCGCAGAAGCCACCTCGGCCGGGGTGGAAACCGGTACCTCGCCCACCGCCTCCCCCGTCGCCGGGTTGTGCGAGGTGAGGGTCGTTCGGGCGGGATCCGATGCAGAGGATGGGGAACAGGGAGTCGTGGGAGAGGAAACAGCGAGGGAGGGGGTTGGAGCAGCCTTCGGACCCATGGCGGGATCTCCTCGAGCGCCGCCTTGCCGATGGGAGGAGCGGCATGCGGGTGCGACAGGTTCACGATTTCCGACGTCATTATCGTAGCGCGGCGATGAACCCTGCTGCAAACGCGAGTGCCCAGGCCTACCCGGCTCCTACGCCGGCTTGTGTCCATGCATCCCCCGGCGCTAACGTCCCGGGCGGAACCGAATCCACGAAGGCTCGATGTGACGAGAATCATGAGTGACGAGACGATCAGTGACGAGATGATCAGTGAGGAGCCGGTGACCGCTGTCGAGCCACTCGACACCACGCCGGAATCCGAGCTCCCGGTCGTTCCCTCTGGTCCCGAACCGGTACGGGGTGTGCTTCCCACCGTGGGTGCGGCGCTCTTGGTCCTCCTGGTGACCTTCATCCTCTATGCCCTGAGTGCGGCTCCCACCGTCGGCTACGGTGAAGCGGCGCGCCTTCAAACCGCGGCTCACGACTTCGAGCTCTCGAGTGACGCGCGAGCCCGCCCTCTCTTCGTCGGCCTGGCGCATGTCATCGCCACCCACTTGTCGCTGGGAGATTTCGCCTATCAGGTCAATCTGGTGAGCGCGCTCACCGCAGCGCTTGCGGTCCTCGTCGTCTTCATGCTCTCGCTCGCCCTCCTCGATGCGGCTGGGCTAGGGACACCCAGGGGACGGCTCCTCTTCGCCGCCGCCGGTGCAGCCAGCCTGGCGGTGGCCCATGCCTTCTGGGCGCGCGCGGTGATTGCCGACCCGACTCCACTCAATCTGCTCCTCGTCGGCGTCGTCACCGCCCTCTGGGTGGTGTGTCTCGGGGGAGCAGGGGGTTGGACGATCATCACCGGCACCGTTCTTCTCGGTCTTCTCATTATCAACCAGCGCTCGATCATCCTGGTGACCCCGATCTATCTCGCAGCCGGCATCGGGCTCCTGGCGAGCCGAAGCCAGCGGTCGACGAGCGACGCGATGCGCGTCGTTCTGTTCGCTTACTCCCTCGCCCTTCTGCCCTGCGTTGCCCTGCTGATAACCGATGGAGTCCACGCTTTCCTGCCCGGTCGAGTGGCGTCAGGACACGGGTTCGCGGCGCTTGCCGGCCTGGTCCGGGATGCGATCGGCGGTCCGATTCAACTTCACCCGGCCCGCGCCGCGCTGACCGGGTTCGGGTTGCGTCTTGCGGCCTCGTTCCTCGCCGCCACCCTGCTGGCCGCGATCGGCATGGTGGTGCTTCTCATTCGGCCCGGAGCTCGCGGGGCAGGACTCTTCCTTCTTGGGCTCGCCGCTGCTGCGGCCGCTGGCTCGCTCCTCACGACCTCGACCGACATCGTCGCCTGGACCGTGCTTGCCGCCTGCGTCGCGGTGGGCGCCGCTTCGCTCGGGCGAGCGAGCGGTCGAGCGGCGGTGATATTCGCCGTCTTGCTCGTCGGCGTGCCTCTCGCTTTTCAAGCGCTATTGCCGCGACTTGCGGCTCGTCCCGATTGGCGACCATGGATTACCGCCGCGATCTCGGTCCCCTCTCCCGGGCCGGGAACATCGCTTCGCCCCTGGCGAATCGGAGATCATGAGGCGCTCAAGAATGCCGACGATCTCCTGGCGGCGGTTCCCGACCGCGCCCTTCTCATCGCCGGCGGCGAGATCGCCGAGCCGCTCCGCTATTTGCAGCGTGTCGAGAAGCGACCGATGCGAGGAATCGTGATCGCATCACCTGGATCGGGAGCCCGCGCCGATATCGACACCCTCCTCGACCGGAATCTTGGCGCTCGACCGGTGGTCATCGCCGCCGCTGATACGGCGAGCCTCGCCGTTGCTCGCCGGCGGGCGCTGCTTCTGCCGCGAGGGCCGATCTGGATCGCGGAGCAACGACCGGCGTCACTCGAGCTCGCCGATCGGGCCTTCGCCGAACGGCGCTTCTGGGAAGCCTGCGTTCATTACGGCAACGTGCTCGCGGTCGGCGGAGGGATCGCCGATCCGGTCCGTGATCGAGCGCAGATCGAGAGTCTTGCGCGCTGGGCGGTGTCGCTCGAGGTCAGCGGGTTCCCGGAGCTCGGATCGGCGGTGACCTCGCGAGTCCTGGCCGCTGCCCCCGATGCATGGCAAGGGAACCTGCTCCTCGGAGAGCTCTACTCGCAAGCGGGCCTCGAAGAGCGGGCGGCCAGCCACTTCGCCGCTGCACTCGGCGTTGCGCCGGAGGCTGCCCTCGCCGAAAGGGCGTATCTCGAAGGGCGGCTCGCCGAATCGCGGGGCGACAAGGCGGCGGCGGTCGCCGCCTACAGACGCGCGCTCGACCTCGACCCTGGCCAGCAAGGTGCGCGCGAACGATTGGGCGGGTTCGGCGAGCGCTAGCCCTTCACGTACGACAACTTCTCGGCCACCTTGCCGTCGCGAGCCTTGAAGATGTCCACACCTCGGACGTGCCCGGGCTTGCCGTCTTTGACCCAGTGATAAACCCAGCGGATCACGCAGCGGTCGCCGGTCGCGATCACTTCCTCGGCATCGAACCTCGCCTGCGGCGATCGGCGGAAGAATTCCTCCCAGAACGAACGGACTTGATCGGATCCCTGGAAGCGCTCGCCGTCGGGAGGGGGACGGGTATTGTCGAAAAGGCAGTCGTCGGTCATCAACGCCATGACGCCGTCGACGTCATGGCGAGTTGAAAGCCTCGTTGAATCGCTGCACGGTGGCGAGCGTCTCCCGTGTCACGACATCAATGCCTGGATTCGACGGCGACATCAGGCTCAGTGATTGGCTTGAGCGAGAATGACGTCGTCCACCCAGACGGTTCCCGGGCCGGAGACGACGACATTGAGCTTGACCGTCTCGGCACGCTGGCCCTTTTCCAGGAAGAATGGCGTCTCCTGGGACACCCATTCGGTGGTCCCGGTGAGCGGGGCGTGCAGGGCTCGCGAGAAGAACTCGCCCTTGCCCGGGACGGCGCACCACATCTCGAGGAAGGCCTGGCCGGCGACGTTTTCGGTGCGAAGCTGCGCCCGATAGATGAGCGCCGCATCTTCGGCGGCTTCGGGATGGACCTCCGCCAGATGGACAGTCGTGGGGGTCGTGGCATCGATCCGGATCGACCCTCGCCCGTCATGTGAGGTGACCGGATCGAGGGTGACGCCTGTGCGGGTGAGTACATCGTCAATCGAGTCGAGAGAGCTGGAAAAGACCACTTGCTCCGAAGACTTGCCAGTAGAGCAGGAGGCGAGAGAGAGCCCCAGAGCGAGGAGGATGAAGGACGGCCTGTTCCGAGCTTTCATTTCATTCTCCCTTAGCCGCTGTGACGCGGAGCAATCAGAGCGACGGCATTGTAGCACCGGGCGGTGACCGGGAAAGGCAGCCGTCGCGGTTCGCCGGGCTTGACATGCGAATCACCGGCAGGCTACCTTTGTCTTTGATCCGGGCGCCCGCTCGGATGGAGCTACACCCCCAACACAAGGAGGGTGCCCAATGACTCGAGCCACCGTCTTCGAAGGAGCCGCCGCCGGCCGCTAGGCCGGGCCCGCACGCCTGCCTTCCGGCCGTCTCTCGGCTCCTCTTCCATCCCGACATAGGCCGAATTCTGTCTTGTTGGCGCTCGCCGCCGGCGCTTGTCCATTCGTTGGGCTGCGCGGGCGTTTGCAGCGCGACTTCGATCGTTGTGGATTTCAACGTCGCATGAAAGAGCAGAGGAAGACGAGAAATGACCAATCTGGAATCTCTGGGATGGAGCGCCTTCTTCGAAGAGCAGATCGATCGGAGTTTGGATCTCATCCCCACCCGTGTCATCGAAGAGCAGCGCGCTGCATATCGAATCCTGGGCGAGGACGGCGAATGGCGGGCCAAAGTCGCCGGCCGTCTTCGCCACGACATCGCGGAGCTCGGGGCTTCGCCGCCCTGCGTGGGCGACTGGGTGATGGCGAGCCTTCCGTCCGGCGGGCCGGAGGGGGGCGATGCGCTCATTCATCGCGTGCTCGAGCGGCGGAGTAAATTCTCGCGCCAGGCGGCCGGAGAGCGAACCGCGGAGCAGGTTGTCGCGGCCAACGTGGACAGCGTGTTCCTGGTGCAATCGCTCAACCGGGAGCTCAACCCACGGCGGCTCGAGCGCTACTTGACGCTCCTCTGGGAGAGCCGGGCGGAGCCGGTGGTCGTCCTTCACAAGGCCGACCTCTGCGTGAATCCGGCGCCGCTCGTCGCCGCCGTCGAGGAGGTGGCGCCGGGGGTCGCCGTGCTCCTGACCAGCGCTCTCGCGCCGGGTGGGCTCGACGCCCTCATCCCTTATCTCCGGACCGGCCGGACGGTGGCCCTCATCGGCTCCTCCGGCGTCGGCAAGTCGACCATCGTGAATCGGCTCGCGGGTGAGGCGCTGATGCGGGTGCAGGAGATCCGGCCGGACGACCGCGGGCGCCACACAACGACCGCAAGACGCCTCGTGCGTCTACCGGGCGGGGGAATGCTTATCGACACGCCGGGGATGCGCACCGTCCTCATGTGGGAAGGCGAGGAAGGGCTCAGCCAATCCTTCACCGATGTCGCTGAGCTGGCCGCTCACTGTCGCTTCCGCGATTGCGTCCATTCCTCCGAACCCGGCTGCGCGGTTCGCCAAGCGCTCGACGCCGGAACGCTCGATGCCGAGCGCTTCCAAAGCTACCTCAAGCTCCAGCGTGAGGTGCGGCACAATGCGATGAAGTTCGACCGCAGCCTGCGTTTGGCGGAGCAGCGGCGGTGGCGGCAGATCCATCTGGCGGCGCGCCGGCGGCCTGACAAGAGAAAGATGCGCTGATCTGATGAACTAGCGAAGGACTAGCGATGGACTAGCCGGCGGCCGAGGCGTGCGCTGGAGCGGGGGAGCGATCGGGGCTCTTCGAATACTCGTAGACTCCTATCCCCACCTTGCGTCCCAAGCGTCCGGCCTTTACGTACTTCTCGAGCAGGGGACAGGGCCGATACTTGTCGCCGAGGGTGCGGTGGAGGAATTGAAGGATGGCGAGGCGGGTGTCCAGCCCGACCAGGTCAACGAGCTCGAACGGCCCCATGGGATGGTTGAGGCCGAGCTTGATCGCCTTGTCGATGTCCGCAGCCGAGGCGACGCTCTCCTGCAAGAGATAGAAGGCCTCATTGCCGATGAGGGCATTCATGCGGCTGGTGACGAACCCCGGCGATTCGTTGACCGCGATCGGTTCCTTGCCCATGCGCCTGGCGGCGGCGAAGGCAAGCTCCTGGGTAGCATCCGAAGTCTGTAGCCCGCGAACCACTTCGACCAGACGCATGAGGTGGACCGGGTTGAAGAAATGCATGCCAATGACCCGATCGGGGTGCCCCGTGCTGCCGGCGATCTCGGTGATCGAGAGCGCGGAGGTGTTGGTGGCGAGAACTGCATGCGGTGGCGCCGCGCGATCGAGCGCTCGAAAGACCTCGAGCTTGAGCCCGATGTCTTCGGGAACCGCCTCGATGACGAGATCGGCGGTGCGGGCGGCTTCATCGACATTCGGGACGCCGATCAGGCGAGCGCTCGCCGCCTCCGCCTTGGCTGCCTCGAGTTTATTGAGCTCGACTCCCTTGGCCAGCGAGCCCTTGATCGCCTCTCGCGCCTCGGCGAGCGCCTTCGAGTCCACATCCTGGATGACCGTGTCGAAACCGCCGAGCGCCGCGACCTGGGCGATGCCGCGGCCCATGATGCCGGCCCCGATCACGGCGACCCGCCTGAGCTCACTCATCGCCGCTTTCCGACGCGTAGAGGAGAATCTTATTCAGGATTTCCGATTCGAGCGGTTTGATCAAATGATAGTCGAAGCCGGATTCTTGAGAGCGGCGGCGATCTTCCTCGCGTCCATACCCACTGACGGCGACAATGAAGGTATTTTGCAAGCGCGGAATGTTGCGAATCCGTCTGGCAACTTCGAAGCCATCCATCCCCGGGAGACCGAGATCGAGGAGGACGATCTCCGGATCGAAAGACTGCACTAGTTCCAGGGCTTCAGGTCCCGAGTAGGCGATCTCCACCTCGTGCCGTCCCAAGCGCAAGAGCAAGGCCAGACTTTCGGCCGCATCATGATTATCGTCCACCACCAGGACCCGTCTCGGGTGCGGAGTGGGTTGCGGCCGTTCCTCGGCCGGCGGTTTTCGGGTTGCCGGGCGGGCGCCCACAGAAATAACCGGCAAACGCACCACGAACTCGCTGCCTTGACCGATGCCGGCGCTATAGACCTCGACAGCGCCTCCATGCATTCGGACGAGGCTGCGAACCAGGGTCAGGCCGATTCCCAGCCCCCCAGGAGCACGATCAAGGGTACGATCGGCCTGCATGAAGAGATCGAACACATGGGGAAGGTTCTTCTGGTCGATGCCAGCCCCATCGTCTTTGACTCGGATCACCGCTTGGATCCCATTGCCCGGCGAGGAATCGGCAGCTTCCCCGTCTCTGCCCATGGTGGATGAACGCATCTCTGATCTGCTGATCTCAGCTGTAATTTCGATATGACCGCCAACGGGAGTGAACTTGCTCGCGTTGCTCAAGAGGTTGATGAACACCTGCTCCAGACGAAACGAATCCGCATGCAGATAGACCGCCTGACGCGGGAGCTCGACCCGGAGATCCTGTTCACGGGCTTCGATTGCTGGTCGGATGGCCCCGATGGCTCCGGAGATGACCGCGGCCAGCTCCACCTCTTCTTTGCGCAGCTGTACTCGTCCCCTGGTGATTCTCGAAACATCGAGCAGGTCATCGACCATGCGCGACATGGCCTGGGTCTGGCGTTCCAGCATATTGCATAACCAGGAAATCGTCGCCATGTCGACTCCGGGAGACTTGAGTACTTGAACAGCAGTGTTGATCGGCGCTAATGGGTTTCGCAGCTCGTGA
>JBIOUT010000224.1:0-6179 GCA_044867365.1 Candidatus Eiseniibacteriota bacterium
TCATGTCGCGCCTGCACGGCGACATCACCGAGGTGCAGTCGGTGGCGACCGGCGCTCTGCTCGGCTTCGTCACCTCGATCCTTGGATTGCTCGGCACGACCGTCTTTCTCATCTATTACAGCTGGAAGCTCTTCCTCGTGAGCTGCGTCCTCACCCCGCTCGCGGCGCTCGCTCTCTCCCGTTTCCGCGGCCGCATCCACGCCGTGGCCAAGGAAGTGCGGGAGCGGAACGCCGACCTGGCAAGCCTCACCGTCGACGCCCTGGGGGCGGTGCGCTTCGTCCGCGCCTCGGGAGCGGAAGCCATCGAGCAGAACAACTATCGAGCGGCTGGCCGAGCCCTCATCCAGAGCCTGCTCCGCTTCCAAGTGGTTTCGGCTCTGGGCGGCGGCTTGCCGGGAAGTCTCCTCGTGCTCGGCGCCGCGCTCGCCCTCTTGCTCGGCGGCCGGATGGTCATCGAGGGAACCCTGAGTGTCGGCGCGCTCACCGCCTTCGCCATCTATCAGGGACGCCTCTTCGGCCCGGTCCAAGGGCTCATGGGCCTCTACCTGCGCTTGCAACGCGCTCGCGCCTCACTCGACCGCATCTTCGAGATCCTCGATCTCACACCCGACACTCCCGATCGACCGGACGCCATCGATCCGGGAACGGTGCGCGGCGAAGTCGAGTTCAGCGATGTCTCCTTCGCCTACGAGCCCGGAAAGCCGGTGCTCGACGGCGTGTCGTTTCGCGCCGAGCCGGGGAAGCGCATCGCCATCCTGGGAGCGAGCGGCGCCGGCAAATCGACCATCGTCGATCTCTTGTGGCGCTTCTATCACCCCGACCGCGGCGCCGTCCTGATCGACGGCCACGACCTGCGCGATCTCCGCCGCGCCCCCCTCATCGCTCAGATGGTGGTCGTCACTCAGGAGCCTCATCTCTGGAATACGACGCTCGCTGAGAACATCCGCTACGGCCGTGCGTCGGCTACTTCCGATGAGGTCGAAGCCGCCGCTCACGCCGCCGACCTGGGCCCGCTCCTCGCCGAGCTCGAGCACGGGCTCGAGAGCGAAGTCGGTGAGCGCGGAGCGCAGCTCTCGACCGGCCAGCGCCAGCGAGTGGCGATCGCCCGCGCCTTCCTGCGCCGGCCACGGGTGCTCGTTCTCGACGAAGCTACGAGCTCGCTCGACTGGGTAGCGGAAGACGCGGTCCGCCGATCGATGGATCGCCTGATGGCCGGGGTGACGACGATCGTCATCACCCACCGGCTGGCGCGGGTCAGGGATGCGGACGAGATTCTGGTTCTCGAGGGAGGAAAGATCATCGAACGCGGTCAGCCCGCGGCGCTCGAGGCGGCGAACGGAGTCTTCGCTTCGCTCCTCCGCCGCGAGTTCGGAACGCGCGCCCGACTGCAAACGGGACCGCGCATCCCCGGGAGCGGCGCCGGAGTCGGGGTGGCGCTCGTCGATTCAGGAGTCAATGCACCCCATCCCCATGTGCCTCGGCTCGCCGGAGGGGTGACGATCGCCGTCGAGAACGGGAGCGCGGTCGTGCAGCCCGGACATCCGGACCGCAACGGTCATGGAACCGCCTGTGCTGCGCTTCTTGCGTATCTTGCTCCGGAGGCGTCGCTGCATGCGGTCAAGATCTTCGATCGCGAGCTTCACGCCACTCAGGAGGCGCTCGTCGCCGCCATCCGTTGGGCGACCGACGAGCGGATCCCGGTGATCAACTTGAGTCTGGGGACGGTGGGCGGCGACCATCTCGAGAAGCTCCATCGAACCTGTCGCGAGGCGGTCGGGGCCGGCGCCATTCTCATCGCCGCCGCACCTCAAGACGGTCCGCCGAGCTACCCCGCGAGCTTCGAAGAGGTGATCGCCGTCGGCGAGGACCGGAGCCTGGGTGACGACGAGATCCGCGCCGCCGGGCGGCCGGGACTCGATTTCCTGGCATCGGGCTACGCCCGACCGCAACCGGGAGTGCCGCCGGAAGTGAATTTCAAGGGCCCAAGCTTCGCCGCGGCGCGAGTGGCGGCGATCGTGGCGCGGCTTGTCGCCGACGAACCGGGGATCTCGCCGGCGAAGGTGCGCGAGCGACTGCAGATGTTGGCCAAAGGTTAGCGGTAGCGGCCGCGGAGGATATTGATCCCGATCTCTCCGAGCTCCCCCAGCATCTCGAGCGAGTGGCGGACGATCCGGACCGACGACCAATCGCTCCTCTCGAGGGTCACCGGAATGGAACGCACCCGAAGGCCCTGAGCCCGGGCGATGATCAGGATCTCGACATCGAAGCCGAAGCCATCGACCCGGCTCCGCTCGAAGATTCTCCGGCATGCGTCTTCGCGGAATGCCTTGAGCCCACACTGCGTATCGGTGATCTGCAATCGGAAAACCGATGCGAGGCGGTGGAACACCCGACTCGTCATCCGCCGGCGCAAGGATGCCTGGCTAATCCGCTTCGACCCGGCGAGCATGCGGTTGCCGACGACGACATCGGCTTCAGCAAGCGCCGAGAGCGCCGCCGACAGATCCTCGATGCGATAAGGTAGATCGCTGTCGGTAAAGAGCCGCCGCCGTCCCCCAGCTGAAAGCATCCCGGTCCGCACCGCCCTCCCCTTGCCCTGATTCTCCCGGTGGCGAATGACCCGCACTGCTGCATTCCCGGCGGCGGCGTTCATCGCCGCCGTCTCGGTTCCATCGCTACTCCCATCATCGACGACGATGATCTCCGCATCCCAATGGTTCGCACGGATCCGATCGAGCAAGCGGCGCACAGTGTCCTCGATGTGCCCCTCTCCGTTGTAGCACGGGATCACGAACGAGACTTCTCGCTCGCCGCCCGCCGGAGTGAGCTCGATGATCTCGGATGACGCCCTCCTCCCTTCGAGAAGCCGAGCCCCGCCGGAAACCATGGCCAGGCCCAGAATCAACCAGCTCATGATGACGAGAGCCGCGACACCCGGGGGCCGATAGTCGAAATGAACCAGGTTCTCGCCCTTCGCGATCTTCACCGCCCGATAGACGCCATTACCCCCGAACACGCTCGCCGGACGGCGGTTGACCGTCGCCTTCCATCCCGGAGACCAGCGGTCGGTTACGAGCAACCATCCCTCCTCGGGAGCGCTCACCGAAAAGTAGAGACGTCGAGGCGTGTATTCGTGGAAACGGGTGAACAAGGGCTCGACCGGAGGCGCTTCCCCGACGCTCCGAATCACCGCCAGCGAGTCTTCCCTTGCAGTCGATCCGGGCATGCTCTCGGGAGGATGAACGACGAGCGGCACTCCTTCGCCCTTTTCCGCCCGGGCGACAAGGGCGTCGATCACGCCATCGGTCACAGGCAGCTGAACAGGGCGCGACGAGAACCAGAAACGCTGCCGCCCGAGTGCGAGACCGGCAAGCGCTGGTGATGCAGCGATACTGTCATGATGAGCGTTGATGAGGGCGGTGTAGTTGACGAGCGTCGGCCATTTGATCTCCAGGTTCTTGTTGTGCTTGCCCTGTCCGAGCTGAAGGATTCGCGGACGATCGTTGGCGATGAGATCCAGGCTAGAAGTGTGGCTCGCGTCGAGCGCTCTCCACACCCGCCCCTCTTCGGGGATCCCGGTATAGATGGTGCAATCGCCGAGGTGAACCGCCATCACGGCGTCGGCCGCGGCTAAAGCGACGAGAAGTCCGGGGATGAGGGCCCGGGTGCGATTCCGAATCCAGAGCAGGCCGAGAATCGGAGGCACGAGCCACACCGCGTAAAGGTGGAGCTTGGCGAGGCCGTAGCCGGCGATGGCCCAGGCCCCGCTCCGTTCGATCAATGATGCGAAGGCCCAGAATGCGGCGGCGGCAAGCACCGAGGCCACGATCGGAAAGGCCCAATCACCGCGGCGGGGCGAGCCCCGGCTGCGGCTCGCCAGATCGCGGGTGCCGAGAATGGCCATTACGGCGAGAAAGAAGAGCGCGTAGCCGCGGAACATCGCTGAATGCCGAAAGTAGCGAAAGGGCGGCAAGAAATCGTAGAGCCATCCGCGGACCGGCAATCTGTCCCCGACGGCGATCATCACCATGAGGGTCATCATCGCCGCCAGCCACCATCGCCAGCGGTCTCGCGGCCGCCCGAGAAGAGCGAGCAAGGCGAAAAGGGGCAGGATGGGCCCCGCGTAGACGCTGCACGAAGACACATCGCTCAGCCACATTCGATTGCGGCTGTGGAGCTCGATCTGGGTCATCCAGGGGCTCGCGAATGTCGCCAGAGCGCTCGGATCCAGGGCATTGGAGGCGATGGCGAGCTCGCGCGTCCAACCGCCCGATTGAGTTCGCGTGCTGTACCGGACAGCTTCAGTGAAGTAACCGAAGTACGCGGGCGAGAGAACAATCGCTCCGCTGACCAAGATGATGGCGAGATGCGCCCCGCATCGCCGGAGGCTCGGATAGCTGGGGAGACCCTGTCCTTGTCGAGGCGCGGCGTCGGCGGAGCTTCGGCCGGCGACATACCGCCCCACGGCCCACAACGGCAACACACTCCAGGTGAGGACGAGATGACCGGGATAGCCGGCGAGACCCGAGAGTCCCCACAAGGCTCCGGTCTCGAACGCCTTGCGCCAGCTCCGATCGAGACACGAGCGATCGAACCACCACACCAAAAAGGGAAGGAACGAATACGCATGAATCCATGACAGGTGCTGGGCGTGGCCCGTGTAAAAGCCGGAGAAAAGGTATCCGAGAGCGACGGCGAAGCTCCCCCAGGCGGGAGCTCCCAGGTGACGAGCGAGGCCGAGCATACCGAGCCCGCCCATCAACCAGTTGCCGAGCCACCAGACGATGAATCCCTTGAGCTCGCCGCCGGTCAAGAATCCGGAGAAGATGCTCAAGGGACTCAGGGCGCCGGTCTGCGGCTCGGCGAACTCGGGCACGCCGCCGCAGCTCCAGGGATTCCAGAGCAGGAGTTGCCGATTCCTGGCGAAATCGGCGATGAGCATCTGCCAGGTGGAGAACTGCCGGTCGGCGTCCCAGAGCGGAAAGGCCTTGCCCATCACCAGGCGATGATTGGCGGCGAGAAAGACGATGAGCACCCCCACCGGAACGAGGGCGCCTAGACGCCGGACGTCGAACTTCAGCGCAACTCCTGTCAGTCGGAAGCCGGGACCCCGCCGAGCCGCCGAACCACTCCCGTCCTAATTTTCCCCGCTGCCTTGAATCTGGTGAGCGCGGCTTGCGCTTCATTCAGGCTGTCGTAACGCCCCAGGCAGACACGGTGCCATTCGCGAGCATTCACCAGGGCGGGCACGATCTCGATGGGGTCGGAGTAGGTCCGTTGATAATCGATCTGTGCTCGCTCGACGGTGTCCTCGCTTCCCTGAAAGGCAGCGATTTGGATGGCATAGGCACCTGTGGATGGGACTGCAGCCGGTGCGGAGGCGATGTCCGATGAGCGGCTCTCATCAACCCCGGCATAGGGGGCGGGGCGAGGCCGAGGGGCGTCGGGTCCCGGGGCAGGAGGAACGGGTGAAGGTTGAGGTGGACTCCCCGAAGGTGCGGTCTCGGAGGGAGGCGATGATGGAGGCAAGCCGGTCGCCGGTGAGCTCTTCGCCGGTGGGCTTGATGCCGGGGAGTTCTTCGCTCTTGAGTTTGATGCCGGCGAGCTCCTCCGAGATTGTCCGGCTTGCCCACCCTGCACCCGATTCGCGGGGACGGCTGCGCCCGTCGACCGACCAGCGGATCCGATGCCCGAAGATCCCGATGCCGGCGCTTCGCCTCTCAGCTTCGGGTTAGCCGGGCGAGCCGGGGATTGCGGAGCGACGGCGCCGGATGTCGCTCCTCGAGCTCCTGGCTCCTGGTTCACCCCACCTCGCGTAGAGCTTGAAGGAGAGAGCTTCGATTCGTTGCCGGGCACCACATTCGCCGGCTGCTGGGGGGATGCTTGTGGAGTCTCGGGGAGAGCCCGCTCAGCGGCGGCGGGCTTCGCCGGCTTCTCGGCCTTCCCGGAAAGGAAGGGGAGCGACCCACGCCCCGACCAGAGGAAGATGGCGCCGGCCAGCACCACGACGCCAAGAAGCACCCACCAACCGATTGCCCGCGAGCGAGTCTCATCGGGCTCGCGATCGGTCAGCGATTCGATCCATGCTGCCTCCCCTGATCGTGCCGTCGAGGTTGACCCCCGGCGCTCTTTTTCACGAGTTTGACGATCTTCCCATCGAATGCGTCCGCGATAAGGCT
>JBIOUT010000225.1:0-2483 GCA_044867365.1 Candidatus Eiseniibacteriota bacterium
CCAACCGAGTGCAGCTCGCGCATGAATACATGTTCAACTCGAATAGCGGCTCCGACCAGAACCGTTTCAACAACCTTGGTCGGCCCGGCATCTGGTTCCTCTATGCCTGCCATCCCAACGAATTCGAGGCCTTCGACGAACGCATCACCGGACGAGTGAATGGACCGGAGCGGGCCGTGGGTGAGCTCCTGATAGTGAAGCCGAATTCGGGCCTCATCGCCTCGGTGGCGTCGAGCGGCTACGAGCTCCTGCCCGGGATCGGCGCCGGCGGGCAGAGCTTCGTCAACGACCTCAACACGCCGCAGTGGCAGGCCTTCTTTCTCACTCCACCAGAGGAAAGTCCCGATCGGCCGCGATGGATCATCGGCGAGGTCGTCAACCTGGCGAAGGAGCTCTTCAACCAGACCAACTCGCTCGTCGGGCCTGAGTTCACCTATTGCTTGCTCGGCGACCCGGCCCTCCATCTCGATGCCATTCCGCCGCTCTTCGCGGTCACCGCCGCCGATACTGCGCGCGCTCCTGGCGACCGCATCGAGATCTATTCCGCCAAGTCCGATTCCGTTCTGATCGCTGCGGTGATTCGCGACGAGGTCCGCGTCGATACCGCCGAGGTCAAGGAACGCACCCTCTCCGGTCAGTCCCTCCCCGTCGACCCGGCGCTCTGGTCCATCTCCTATCCCGATTCGTCCCGGCCCAATCGCCTCAACCTGGTCTATCGCGCCCCGCTTCGTCCCGACGACTACGACATCCTGCTCACCGCTCGCGACGCCAATAACCGTCTGGTCGAGTTCCCGCTCGCAGTGCGTGTCGACGCCACCTTCCGCGCCGACGGCGATGCGATCTCGAGCGGCGACTTCCTCCCCGCCAAGTCCGAGCTCGAGGTGGATGTCCATACTCCGGTGCCGCTCACCGGGAGCGAGTTCCGTCTTCTCGTCGACAACACGCCGCTCCTCATTCAAGTCGACTCTCTCGGCCCTCTGGGCAAGGACTGGCGCCTGCACTCGACGATGGCGGCGGTCACCGGTCAACACACCCTCACCCTGGCGATCAGCTACCGCGGTTCGCCCGCCCTCTCCCGCTCGCTCGATTTCCAGGTCGAGACCGCGCTCAGCCTGCGGCAGGTGGCGGCGTATCCCAACCCCTTCGACGGCTTCACCGACTTCACCTATCAGCTCACCAACGTCGCCGACGATGTGGTGGTGCGCATCTACACCATCTCCGGGCGGCTGGTCCGGGAGATCGACGGGGCCCGGCTCGCCGGCTTCTCTCAGGTGGGATGGGACGGCCGTGATGCCGACGGCAACGAGGTCGCCAACGGCCTCTATCTCTTCCGCGTCGTCGCTCGCGGCAATGGCAAAACGGACGATTTCACCGGCCGGCTCGTCCGCGCTCGCCGCTGACCGCCTTCTCCACTCCGGCCCACATCTCGGGGCGGTCGTCCTCGCACACGCGATGCTATAATCGAGACTCGCGTGAGTACGATCCTGCTTCTCGACTGCGGCGGGCGAACTGACACCAGCCGATGCGCACCCAAGAGATCGACTTTCGCCATCTCCTGCGCCACGTCCTTCCGTTGGGCGAGCTTCCGCGCGACCTGCAGGTGCGGGTGGAGGAAGCCCTGGCGAGCGGCGAGCCCGAGGCCGCCGAAGAAGCGGCCCTCGAGGCCATCCGCGAGCTCGTCGTCCGCGGCGTCTTTCGGATCGAAGAGGAAAACGAGCGCCAGCGCCGCTATCGCAACTTACGCACCGGCGGCGTCATCACCATCCCCGAGCCGGCCGAGCCCGAGGGCGCCATCGTTCCAATCCCCCTGCCGGTGGCCCCCGGGGGAGCCCCGGCGAGCCTGGAGACCGCACGCGAGCTCGTCGTCCTCGCCGGGCGCATCCTGTCTGAAGACGGGACCCGGGTCGCAGAGAGAGAGCAGCTCATCCAGCTGCTCGTGGGTTTCACCCGCCAGGTGCTCGACTGCGACGAGGCCCGCTATCTGAGCCTCGACAAGGAAAGCCGCGACGGCTTTACCCCGGTCGAAGGCTCGGGGTCGCCGTTCGCCCCCCGCCTGGCCGAAGAATGGGGCCAGGGGCGAGGGCATTTGCTCGTCATCCGCGAGCTCTCCCCCGGCCAGGGGCGGAAGGCCGGCTACCGCACCGCCGCCGCCATCGGCGTCGGGCGACCGGGCGACCGCATTCGCGGCGCTCTCGAGGTGTGGAGCACCCGCCCCGGACACTTCACCCGCGATCGCCTGGCCCTCCTCGAGCTCATCGCCGAGACCGGGCGCGAGCTCCTGGCCAACGTGTCACGGCTCCAGGAGCTCGTCTTCATCGATTCACGCACCCAGATTTTCAACAAGGCCTTCTTCGAGATTCAGTTTCACAACTTTCTCGCCCGGGCGCAGCGCGAAGGCTTGCAGATGGCGCTCGCCATCATCGACGTCGATGACTTCAAGAGCTTCAACTCGCGCTACGGCTATGCGGGAGGCGACGAGGTGC
>JBIOUT010000226.1:0-3561 GCA_044867365.1 Candidatus Eiseniibacteriota bacterium
CCCTTAGTCGATGGGTCGTCCGACCGCGGGCGCCCAGGCATTGCACGGGCCCGCGTGTTCGATGGGTGTTTGAATGATTGTTCTTCGTGCTCCAGTACCTCTGTCCTCGGCTCGAGGTTGATGACCATGCGCACTCTCCTGCTCCCCGCTCTGTTGGTTCACGGGTTCCTTCCGGCACTGGTTCTGGCCACCCCTGCGCCGGAAGCGCGCCCCTGGTCTCCCGTTCCCGGCGAAGCCTTCGCCCTCCACGATCTGGCCGTATCCCCCGACGGATCGACGTTGTGTGTCGGTTATCTAGGCGATCTTTGGCTCGTGCCACGGGATGGCGGAACCGCCCGCCGGCTCACCGATCACGTCGGTTACGACGCGAGCCCCGCCTGGTCGCGCGATGGGCGCTGGATCGCCTTCTCGTCGCGGCGCGAAGGCAACATGGATGTCTTCCTGGTCGCCGCCGAAGGCGGTCCCGCCGAGCAGCTCACCTTCCATGCGGTGGACGAATGGGTGACCGGGTTCACCCCCGATGGCCGGGAAGTCCTCTTCGGCTCGAGCCGCGACGGCCGCTTCCGCGAATTGTGGGCGGTCTCGGTCGAGGGAGGGACGCCGCGGCGAGTGACTCGCGATCGGGTGGTGGATGGCAGGCTGTCTCCGGACGGATCCACCCTTGCCTATACCCGGGGAGGCGGGGGGTTCTGGAGGCAGGGCTATCGCGGATCGAACAATGCCGAGATCTGGCTCGCCGCGATGGGGAGCGGACGCGAGCCGGTGGCGAGCGGCGTCCCGGTGCGAATCACCCGCAACGATGTCCATGATCGGGCGCCGTTCTGGACTCCCGATGGCAAGACGCTCATCTACCTTTCCGAGCGCTCGGGAGTCGCCAATCTCTGGCGGCAGACCGTGGGCCAAGGCGGGGCCGGGACCGCCGAGCCCCTCACCCGCTACACCGATGTCGGCATCGAGTACCCGTCTCTCTCCGCCGACGGCAGCACGGCGGCGTTCGTCTGCGGCGGCTTTCTCTGGGTCATGGATCTGGGGGCGGGTGGTGGACCCGAGCGCGTGGCGGTCGAGGCGCGGTCCGATGACAAGGTGAGCCAGCGCGAGCGGCTGAAGGTGACCGACAGCGCCACCGACCTCGTCTTGTCACCGGACGGCAAGCGGGTCGCCTTCGTCCTGCATGGCGACCTTTTCACCCATCCCACCGAGCCGAACGACGAGGGTGAAGAAGAAACCAGCCGGCATACCGAATCGCCCGTGCGTGACCAGACTCCGGCCTTCGGACCGGGAGCCGACGAGCTCATCTTCGTTTCAGATCAGGATGGAAAGCAGGATCTCTGGATCGCCGACCTCACTCGCGAGGGCGATCTCACCCCGCGGCGAGTGACCGACACTCCGGAAGAGGAGTTCGAGCCCCAGGTCTCGCCGGACGGCAAGTGGATCCTCTACACCGCCGGGCACGAGGATCTGATGGTGCGCCCGGCGTCCGCGACCAAATCGGGGAGCAGATCCCGGGGCAAGTCGGTGGGCAAATCCGCCGGCAATGCGCGCCTCCTGGTTAAAGGGCCGCAGAATTACACCCCCCATTGGTCACCCGACAGTCGATGGGTCGCCTACGAGCGCCACGATGCCTCGGAGATGGGAGACATTTGGGTGGTCGAAGTCGCCGATGTGAAAGGCGCGCCGGTCTCCGCGCCACCGATCAATCTCACCAAGGATCCCGCCCACGATCAGATGCCTTTCTGGTCTCCGGACGGCATGACCCTCGGCTATGAATCCGATCGAGACGGCGACTGGGATCTCTGGAGCTTGTCGCTCGTCGACGACGATGTGCGGAAGGCGCGGAAGCAAGCCCGCGAGCACGACAAGGATTCAGAGAAGGAAGGCAAGGAGAAGAGCAAGGGAAAGGCCGGCGAGGGCAATGGCAAGAAGGTCGAGCCGATCAAGATCGATCGCGATCGCGACTACGAGCCGCGGCATCTCGTCGATCTCGGAGGAGAGCAGGGGGAGGCGGTCTTCTCACCCGACTCCGAGCAATTGCTTTTCCTATCCAACACCCTGGGTGACTGGGACATCTGGATCGCCGACGGCGAAGGCAAGAACCCCAAGCAGCTCACCGACGACGATGCGCGTGAGTCGGCGATGGCCTGGCTTCCGGACGGGAAGAAGTTCGTCTACCTGAGCGAGGGTCGGATCAAGACCTTGACCCCGGGTGGCGATTCCGGAGCCCTCGAGTTCGCGGTGCGCATGGTGGTCGACCATTCCGCCGAGCGGCTGACTGCCTTCGATGAGGCCTGGCGTCTCATCCGCCATGATTTCTACGACGAGAAGCTTCATGGCGTGGATTGGACGGCGGTGCGCGCCCGCTATCGTCCGTGCGTCGAGCACGCCGCCACCCGCGATGAGCTCCACATGGCGATCCTGCGCATGCTCGGTGAACTCCGGGCTTCGCATCTCGGGGTATCGGGTCCCGATGAACCGGGGGCGGTGGAGACCGCGTACCTGGGGCTCGAGTTCGAGGCGGTCGAGGAGAAAGGCGACCTCCGGCTCAAGGTGAGCGATGTCCTCCCCAGGGGACCCGCGGATCAAGAGGAGGCCCGCGTCGAGAAGGGTGAGACGCTGGTTTCGATCGACGGCAAATCGGTGCACGGCCGGATGAGCATCGATCCCTTCCTCGACGGCAAGGTGGACAAAAAGGTGCGGCTCACCCTGGCCGGCAAGAGTGGCAAGACCCATGATGTGATGGTCAAGGGGGTCAACCGCCAGAAGTTCCTCGACAAGGTTTATGAGCGCTGGGTGGACGAGCGCAAGGAGATGGTCAAGAAGCTCTCGAACGGCAGGGTAGGCTACATTCACGTGCGGCAGATGGATCAGGAGAGCCTGCGCAAGTTCCGGCAGGCGATCATTGCCGACGTCTATGACCGCGAAGGCCTGGTGCTCGACGTCCGCGACAACGGCGGCGGCAACATCCACGAGGCGCTGCTCGAGGTGCTCGAGGGGAAGCGCTACATCGTGAGCCAGCCGCGCGGCGGCGAGCGGCGGCTCGCCCCCGCCTTGGGTTGGTACCGGCCGATCGTGCTCCTCATCAACGAGAACTCGGGATCCGACGCCGAGATATTTCCGCACGGGTTCAAAACGCTGCAACTGGGCAAGCTGATCGGCGTGCCCACCTTCGGCGGGGTCATCGGCACCGGCCAGACGACGCTCATCGAGGGCTCGACGCTGCGGTTGCCGAGAGTCGGCTGGTACAGCCTCGACGGGAAGAACCTCGAGAACTGGGGCATCGAGCCCGACATCTTGGTCGAGCAGGATCCCGCCGATCGGGCGCGAGGCGCCGACACTCAGCTCGTGCGCGCGGTCACCGAGGTGATGGCCGAGATCGGCGATGGGAAGCCGAAAGAGACCGCCGGCGCCACCGTCGGGGCGGAGAGTCGCTGATCGCCGACCACCCTAGGGAGCGCCGGTGCGGCCGGTGCGGATCCCCGAGAATCGGATCTGCCCGTTGCCGTCCATGTTGTTGGCGAGGGGAGTCGATCCATCGGGGAGCTCGGAGCGGTCCATGTTGCCGAG
>JBIOUT010000227.1:0-3794 GCA_044867365.1 Candidatus Eiseniibacteriota bacterium
CATCGGAATCGATTGGAAGGACGGGCGAACGATGCTTCCGAACAAGATCTCCATCGAGGTCGAGCGCGACCCGCACACCGGGCTCATTCCATGCACCGCATGCACCCAGTGCTGCCAGTACGTCGCGATCGAGATCGACACCCCCGAAGATCGCAAAGATTTCGACAATATCCGCTGGTACCTTTATCACCCGGGAGTCGAGGTCTACATCGACCATGACGACACCTGGAACGTCATCTTCCATAGCCGCTGCGAGAACCTCCAGAACGACGGCAAGTGCGGGATTTACGAGACCCGACCGATCATCTGCCGGGACTTCTCGGTCCACACCTGCGAGCCCAATACCGGCGAGCCGGCGGAGAAGGTGCTCTTTCGAACCGCCGCCGACCTCGAGGATTGGATGCGCCTCACCCGCACCGATGTGGTGATCGAGCGCATGGAAAAGAAGAAGGAGGAGCGCCGCCGGCGCCGGGCCGAGGCCCGCGAGCGCGCGCGCGGGGCCGCCGCTCGGGATGGGAAAGGCCGGGCTGTCCTCGGCCGGGGGCGGCCGCAGGCGGCTGGAAATGGGGGCAAGAGCCCCGCTTCAGAGGGCGCCCGATCGCATGGATCGAGGAACGGGCGCCGCACACACCCGGTCCGGCGAGGCCGGTCACTGGTCGAATCTTAGCCGCCCGCAGAGTGAAGGCGGCGGCGATTTCCCTCGTCCCCTCATTCTCCTCATTTCCAGGGTCAAGCCCCCCCCTCCCCCAGCCGATAAGTCCGGCGGGTCGCATAGTCAAAGGGGGGGATAATCATGTTCAACACCAATCAGAAGCCGACCTACCGGCCGGCATCCTATGACGAGCCGCGCGAGACGGGCCGAATCGGGACGATCATCGGCGAAGGAGCGCGTGTTCAGGGCACGATCAACGTGGGTGGATCCTTGCGCATCGACGGGGAGATCGAGGGTGGCCATGTCGTCACCAGCGATTGTCTGAGCGTAGGGGCCAAGGGTTCGATCAAGGGTGATCTCACCGTTAAGCAGGCGGTGATCTCCGGCACCGTGGTCGGCAAGATCAGGGCTCGGGAGCGAGTGGAGCTTCTCGCGGGCGCCCATGTCCGCGGTGACGTGTACGCTCAGAGCTTCAAGATCGAGGACGGCGTCTTCTTCCACGGCACCTGCATAATGGGCGATCCCGCCGCTTCGGAGCTGGAGGAAGCCTCGGAAGCGATCAAGGCCGCCGAGTCGGGAGCCAGCATCAAGCCGGCGCCGGCACGCGCTACCGTCCAATCGTCAGGTGCCTCGAGCCACTCGGGAACGAGCAGCCGTCCAGCGCCGGCGGCCGCCGTGGCCGAAAGGCAAGCTGCCTAAGTCGATTCAACGCGCTGGGTGCTGAAAGGCGCGGCGACCAGCATGGATCGCCCCCTCGAGTCCGCGTCTTTCCGCACCCTGAGGCGCGCTAACCGCTGTCTCTCGTCGACAGGGCCGAGGTTTCGCGCGCCAACCAGTCCAGGTAACTTGCCCCGCCCTTGGCGACGTCTAGCGCCAGGATCTCCGGCACCTCGTAGGGATGGAGGGCCGGGAGGGCATCGATGAGCTCGGGGAGTCGGTCGCGGCTCGTCTTCATGACCGCGAGCACCTCGGCCTCGTCTCCGATTCGACTTCGCCAGCGATAGATGCTTCGCACGTTCCGGATAAGGTTCACGCACGCCACCAGGCGCCGCTCGACCAGGGTCCGGCCGAGGCGAGCGGCGTCGTCCTCGTTGGCGAAGGTGCTCAGCACCACGCAGGCGCCGGCAACCGCATCGCTCTCCTTGGCGTTCATCCTCGCTCCCTCCTTGAACTACGAGGGTAGTGTAAACAGACCGACATGCCCGGTCGCCTGCAGCCGGAAGTCCGGGAGCTCGATCGATTCGAGCGAAAGGCAGATACGCTCTTCTGCGAAGGCGTGCCGCTCTCCGCGATTGCCGAGCGGGCGGGGACCCCCGTTTACGTCTACAGCCGCCGGATGCTCATCGACCAGCTGGAGGCGCTCGATCGCGCCTTTCAGGCGGTCGATCATCTCATCTGCTACTCGGTCAAGGCCAACTCGAACCTTGCGGTGCTCGCCCTCCTCGGCGGCGCCGGTGCGGGCGCCGACGTCGTCTCCGGCGGCGAGCTCTACCGAGCGCTGCGCGCCGGGATCCCGCCGGAGCGGATCGTCTTCTCCGGGGTGGGGAAGAGTGGGGAGGAGATCGAGGAGGCGCTCCGCCGGAAGATCTTCCTCATCAACTGCGAGTCGGTTCCCGAGCTCGACGTCATCGAAGAGATCGCATCGCGGCTCGGAGCGCGAGCGCCGGTTGCCCTTCGCCTCAATCCGGACGTCGAAGCCCACACTCACCACTACATCGCCACCGGCCGCGGAGACAGCAAGTTCGGTCTCGCCGCCGCCGAGCTGCCGGCGCTCTATCGCCGGATCGCAGCATCGCCTCATCTCGAGCCGGCGGGGATCGACATGCACATCGGTTCGCAGATCGTGACAGCGAGTCCTTTCATCCGCGCCCTCGAGGTCCTGCGCGGGCTCGTGCTTACGCTGCGGCAGGACGGCATCCGGTTGCGCGCCCTCGATCTCGGAGGCGGCCTCGGGATCACTTACGATCGCGAGGAGCCGCTCGCGCCCGCTGATTTCGCCGCCGCCGTGCTGCCCCTCGTCGGCGATCTCGGGCTCCGTCTGGTGCTCGAGCCCGGTCGCTTCATCGCCGGCAATGCGGGGGTGCTGCTGGCGCGGGTCCTTTATATCAAAGAAACCGCGAGCAAGACCTTCGTCATCCTCGATGCGGGCATGAACGATCTCATCCGCCCGACGCTCTATGGGGCTCATCATCGAATCGAACCGGTGGTGGCGCGCGATCAGCCCGAAGGGGTGGCCGATTGGGTCGGGCCGGTGTGCGAGACCGGCGACTTTCTCGCCCGCGATCGCCAAGGACCGCTTCCGTCTCCGGGAGACATCATCGCGGTGCGAGGCGCCGGCGCCTACGGCGCCACCATGGCGTCGAACTACAACACTCGACCGCGCGCTCCCGAAGTGCTCGTCGAGGGCTCGCGGTTTCGGATGGTGCGCCGGCGTGAGACCTTCGCCGATCTCGTGCGCCTCGAGGAAGAGGCAGGGTAGAGAGCGGGCGAGCGATCGCTCGGCAGTCGGCGCCTAAAGTTTCACCAGGTCGCCCACCCGAATCACCCCGCCGCTCAGGATCTGCGCTCTCAACCCACCGCGATGGACGAGGCCCGGCACCACCTTGGCTCCGGAGAGCTCGGCCATGTGGTTGCACGGCTCGCAAAGGCGGATGCCCCGGAGCTGCACGTCGCCAATCGCGAATTCCCGGCCCACCAGATGATTGAGGGGGACTCCCCGGGTGACAATGTTGCGGCGTGAATTGGCCGGGACGAGCTTGACCCCGTAGTCGCGCTCGAGAGCCTCGACCGCCTCGATCTCGATCAAGGTGACCTCGCGCTCGGGGCCTTTCTTCTTCGAATAGGTGCCGCTGTGATTGAAGTAGCGGTCTCCTTCGAGGCCTTTGCCGGGGACCGCGATCACCGACTCCAGGGCTTGCATGACGCCGCCCGCCCGCGCACTGATCTGGATCGAAACGACGTTCCCCTGCCAGGTGCTCTCGATCATCTCGCGTGGTCCGTATGATCGGTGCCCGCCGGCCTGGCATGAACGAGATCGCCAAGCGCACCCGGGTCGAGGAAGCCATTGTAGAGCCGAAAATCATCGATGGCGAATCCGGGCGCGCCGAGCTCGAAGACGCTCGGCAGCGCCGGCATCACCAGC
>JBIOUT010000228.1:0-3857 GCA_044867365.1 Candidatus Eiseniibacteriota bacterium
GATTTCTCCAGTTTCGAGACTCCATGCAAGAGAGCGCAGCCGAAATCCGGCGTTCGTTCAGCGAATTCTTTCGATCCCGCGGGCATCGCGTGGTGCCCAGCTCTCCGCTCATTCCGGTCGGTGACCCCACTCTTCTCTTCACTACCGCCGGGATGGTGCAATTCAAGCCGCTCTACGGCACCCCTGATCCCGAGTACTCACGAGCGGTCTCGGTGCAGAAGTGCCTCCGCGCAACCGACATCGATCAGGTCGGGCACACCGTCCGCCATCACACCTTCCTCGAGATGCTCGGCAACTTCTCCTTTGGCGACTATTTCAAGGCCGAAGCCATCGCCTGGGCATGGGAGTACGTGCGCGAGCAGCTGCAGCTCGATCGCGGGCGCATCTGGGTGTCGGTGCACGAGTCGGATGAGGAAGCCGCGCGCCTGTGGGAGAAGGAGACGGACCTCCTTGCGGGGCGCATCGTCCCGCTCGGGGACAAGGACAACTTCTGGGGGCCGGCCGGATCGAGCGGCGCCTGCGGACCCTCGAGCGAGCTCTACTGGGATATGGGGGCGGAGGCCGACCCCGGCGGCAAGGAAGGAGAGCTCGGTGCGAGCGACCGCTACCTCGAGTTCTGGAATCTCGTCTTCCCCCAGTTCAATCAAGATGCTTCCGGGCGGCGCACTCCTCTCGCTCGGCCGGGGATCGACACCGGGATGGGACTCGAGCGCATGTGCCTCATTGCTCAGGAGGTGGGCTCGACCTACGAGACCGATCTCTTCCGGCCGCTGATGAGCCGCATCCTCGAGCTTGCCGGAATGACGACGATGCCCGACGGCGATCGGCGACTCGCCATGCGAGTGATCGCCGACCATTCCCGTGCGATCGCCTTTGCCGTCGCCGCCGGTGTGGTTCCGAGCAATGAGGGCCGCGGTTATGTGGTGCGCCGCATCCTTCGGCGCGCGGCGCGGCGCGGCCGCGCCCTCGGCATCCCCACGCCCTTTCTCCATCACCTGGTGGGCACCGTGATCGGCCAATACGAGGAGACCTATCCCGAGCTGCGGGCGATGGCGGACACCATCACCCGGGTCACCCTGGCCGAGGAGGAGCGCTTCGCCCGCACCCTCGATGCGGGAGTCGAGCGCTTCGCTGCAATCGTCGCCGGCAAAGCCGGCAAGGCGAAAGTGCTCACCGGCGCCGAGGTCTTTCAGCTCTACGACACTTATGGGTTTCCTCTCGATCTCACCGAAGAGATGGCGACGGAGCACGGCCTCGAGGTCGATCGCTCGGGTTTCGAGACGGCGATGGCCGAGCAGCGCGAGCGTGCTCGCCGCAGTCATCGCTTCCGTACCGAGAGTGGATCCGCCGGCGGCGGAACACCATGGACGGTGGTGAGCGAGGGACCGGACTCCGAGTTTCGGGGCTACGAGACGCTCACCCTCGAAGCCGTGGTGCGTCGCTTCCGGGCAACCGGTGAAACCGGTGTCGGCAAGGTCGAGGTGGTCCTCGACTCGACCCCGTTCTACGCGGAGGCGGGCGGCCAGGTCGGCGACCAGGGCTTACTCGAGGGGGAGGGTGTCACCATTCAGGTGACCGACACCGTGGGCGAGGCGGTCGAGGGAGCGGAAGGAGAAGGTCCGGCAGGTGCGCGCGTCCATATTCATCGCGGCCGCTTCTTGCGCGGCGGACCGGGCGAGCTCGAGGCGCTTCCCGGCGGTAATCTCGTCGCTCGCGTCGACCCCGAGCTCAGGGCGGCCACCATGCGCAATCACACGGCGACCCATCTCCTCCACGCCGCGCTCAAGGAGATCCTGGGGTCGCATGTGCAGCAGTCGGGCTCGCTCGTCGCCCCCGATCGCTTGCGGTTCGACTTCACTCACTTCGCGCCATTGACCGCGATCGAGATCAACGCCATCGAGGATCGAGTGAATCGCGAGATCCTGCGCAACGCCCCGGTCGAGGTGAAGATCCAGTCTTACGCCGAAGCGCGATCACGGGGGGCCGTGGCGCTCTTCGGCGAGAAGTACGGGCGCGAGGTGCGCACGATCGGGGTGCCGGGTTTCTCGCTCGAGCTTTGCGGAGGGACGCATTGCCGCGGGACCGGGGATATCGGTCTCTTCAAGATCGTGTCGGAGAGCGCCATCGGAGCGGGGATGCGGCGGCTCGAGGCGGTGACCGGGCTCGCCTCGCTGGCTCTGACCTCGGAGCTCGAAGGCCGGCTCGAACAACTGGGCGAGCTCCTCGGGGTTCCCGGCGGACAGCTCGTCGAGCGATTGCAGGCGCTCCTGCGCGAGAACGCCGAGCTTCGCCAGAAACTCAAGTCGGCGGCCGGCGGCGGCATCGAGCGCCAGGTCGAGGAAGCGGTGGCGGCGGCCGAAGACCTCGAAGGGCATCGCTTCGTCGTCGCCCGCATCGAGGTGGATTCAGTGGATGGGATCCGCCGGGCCGGCGACCTGCTTCGCGATCGGCTGCGATCCGGAGCCGGAGTCTTGGCGGCGGTTGTCGGTGGGAAGGTTTCTTTTCTCGCCGTAGTCACCGATGATCTCATCGAGCGCGGCGAGCTCAAGGCGGACGCCCTGGTTCGCGAGGTGGCGGCGGTCGCCGGCGGATCGGGAGGAGGCAAGGCGCACCAGGCGATGGCGGGAGGTCAAGCTGAGCACCTCGATGCCGCGCTCGATCGCGCCCGGGCGATCTTGCGCGAACGATTGGGAGCCGCAGCTCCGCCTCCGGGCGGCAGGCGGTAGTCGGTCGGTCGGTGGTTTGATCGGCGCGGTAGGCGGTCGGTGACGAGCGGACGCTCGATACGCGGAGGACGGCGATTAAGGGCTTGATTCTATCGGGGGGGCGAGGCACCCGGCTCCGGCCCATCACCCACACGAGCGCCAAACAGCTGGTGCCGGTGGCCAACCGGCCCATCCTCTTTCATGCGATCGAGGCGGTGCATGCGGCGGGGATCGACGACATTGGGATCGTCGTCGGCGACACGCAGGCCGAGATCCGCGGCGCGGTCGGCGACGGCTCGAGCTTCGGAGTCAAGGTCACCTATCTGCCCCAGGAATCGCCGCTCGGTCTCGCCCATGCGGTGCTCGTGGCCCAGGAGTTCATCGCGGAGGAGCCCTTCGTCATGTATCTCGGGGATAATCTGATCCGGGATGGGATCAGCGCCCTGGTGGATGATTTCCGGCAAGAGACTCCCAACTGTCAGATCCTGCTGGCGCGGGTGCCGAATCCCAGCCAGTTTGGGGTGGCCGAGCTCGACGGCAAGCGTCGGGTGGTCGGCCTCGAGGAGAAGCCCAAGCAACCGAAGAGCGACTACGCCCTCGTCGGCGTCTACATGTTCGATCGCACCATCTTCGACGCCGCCCGGGCGATCAAACCCTCCGGGCGAGGGGAGCTCGAGATCACCGACGCCATCCAGACGCTCATCGACCGCGGCCTCGATGTACGCTCCCATATCATCACCGGATGGTGGAAGGACACCGGCAAGCTCGAGGACATGCTCGAAGCCAATCGCATGCTTCTCGCCGATGTGGTGCGGCAGATCGCCGGGGAGGTGGATGCCGAAAGCCGAATCGAGGGGCAGGTGGTGATCGGCCCCGGCACCCGGGTGGTGCGGAGCGTGCTCCGGGGCCCACTCATCATCGGCGAAGGTTGTACGATCACCGATTCGTATATCGGTCCGTTCACCTCGATCAATGACGGAGTGACCATCCGGGGGAGCGAGGTGGAACACTCGATCATTCTCCAGCGAAGCACCATCCTCGACCTCGACACCCGGGTGGAATCGAGCCTGATCGGCCGCGACGTGCGCATCACTCGCGGAAAGGGAAGACCGCGGGCGACTCGCTTCATGGTCGGCGACTCGAGCGAGATCG
>JBIOUT010000229.1:0-5069 GCA_044867365.1 Candidatus Eiseniibacteriota bacterium
GGGGCCTGATTGTGCAGAGTGAAGGCGTAGCTTAAACTCTATAGGACGATGTCGGTTGCGCGGGTGGGACGGCTGCTTCTCGGACTCCTGCTGATCGGCTGGGGGGGGAAGCTCGTCTGGGCGGCGAAGCCAGCGGTCGCCGCAGGCGGCGAGGAATCCCCGACGCCGGCCATGAACAGCTCGGCGACCCCAGAGTCGGAGGCGAGAGACATCCTGGCCGCAGCCGAGGAGCTCCGGAATCCGGGGGTCAGCTTCGCCGCCGAGATCGCGCTCCGCTCGACACGGGAAGAGAATGGGGAATTCATCTCGACCTACGCCATGAAGGCGGGGGGTCGCGACCGGGCCCTCATCGTCGGCGAATCTCCGGAACATTATCGCGGCCGGCTGCTCTTGCGGTCGGGGCGCCAGTACTACCTGCACATGCGGACGATCAAGAATCCGCTCAGGGTGGCGCCGCAGCAAGGGTTCCGCGGTGATGTCGCCAACGCCGATATCGCCCGCGCCGATTACCTGGCCGACTACGAGCCGGCGCTGGCTGGGGAGGAGGTGGTCGACGGCAAGAAATGTCAGGTGCTCGAGCTCACCGCGCGGTCGAGCGATGTGGCTTACCGGCGGCTGCGCTATTGGATCGAGAAGAAGACGCATCGGCCAGTCAAGACCGAGCACTACGCCGTCTCTGGACGGATTCTCAAGATCGTCTTCTACGAGGACTACCGCGAGGCCCTGGGGGCGGTGCGGCCGCACCGGCTGAGAATCGTCGACGGCATCGACCCGACTCAGATCACGGTCATCGAGTACACGGGTCTTCATCCGGCCACGTTTCCCGAGCGGATCTTCAATCCGAGTTATTTGAGCCGTCTCGAAGAGATGGGCCTGGTCGGCGACAGCGAGCCGAAGGATCACAGCCCATCGCCGGCGCGCCGGGAGGGCGGGTGAGATGGGGGAGGGCGCGGTCCATGGTGCTCGTCGCCGGACTGACGGCCGGGTGGTGGGTTGGCGAGGGGATGAGGGGCGGGCGGGAGGCCTTCGCCCTCGAAGCAGAGGGCCGCTATCGCGTTCTCGCTGAGGGCGCGCTGCGCGTGCACTCCCCGGTCGAGCCGACTCGACTGCGCGCGCGAACGGAGGTTGAGCTTCGCGTACGACAAGGGTTCAGCTGGCGCGGGACGCTCGGCATTCGCGCGTTTCGCGATTGGGCTGTCGATCGGAGTCGTTATTCGGCCGCGGCGCGCGAGCTCGAAGGAAGCGAAGTCGAGCTCAGAGAGCTCACCTTGGGGGTGGCTATTGGACCGCTCGATCTGGTGGCAGGTAGAAGGCAGGTCGCGTGGGGCGCTGTCTTCGGGCAGTTCGTCGCCGACCGCGTCATGCCTTTCGATCTCCGCGATTTCCTGCTTCCTGATCCCGATTTCCTCCGGCGCCCCTTGTGGATGGTGGGGGCGCTGGTGACCGGCGAGCGGGTCAGCGCCGAAGCGCTTCTCGTGCTCGAGCGCCGCCCAGATCTCGTGCCCCCGCCGGGGAGCGAGTTCGCACCGGCCGTGAGCGAGGGAGGAGCACCGAGCGATCCAAGCGGAGTGGTCGACCGCGACCGCCTGGATCCCAGCCGGGTGGCTCTCGGCGATGCCGAGCCGGGGCTGCGACTGGAAGGGAGAGTCGGAGGGGTGGACATGAGTGGCTTCGCTCTCGCCTCATATCCCGACGTCGATCCCCTGGCGACCCGCGGCGAACTCGGGGAGCGGGATCTGGTGCTGGGAATGACGGCGAGCGCCGCCGTCGGGCCCTATGCTTTCAGGACCGAGGCTGCGGTCGAGGGCGATCGTCCGCTCGTCGCCGGGGAGACCGCTATCGACCCGGTCGCGGAGCCTCCGACCGAGGACATCGTTCGCATCGGATTGGTCATCGATCGCGCTTTGCCGCGGGCGCAGATTTTGAGCGTCCAAGGCGTTCACGAGTCGGCGGTCGTCGGATTGGGCGGGGATGAGCGGAGCGAGGTGGCTCTCCGCTGGCAGAGCGATCCGGCGGGTGGGCCGTGGGCGGCGGCGGTCGAATTCCATCAGGGTCTGGACGGCGATTGGCTGCTGCGGCCGCGGGCGAGCTATGCGCTGGGCAGCTCCTGGCTCGTCGAATCGGGGATCGATTGGTTCGGCGGGCCGGAGGATACTTATTACGGGCAGTTCGACGATCGGGATCGCATCACCCTGGCCATCACCCGCGCCGGGCGGTGGACATCCGGCGAAATTGGATCAACCGGCGAGGAAGGATCATCGAGGTGATCAACATGGACACCGCTGAACGGGAGAAGCTCGAGCGCGATCTCGTGGTCTTGATCGCGGATCTGGCGGAGATCGACCCTGCCGAGGTGCGCGGAGACCGGCCGTTGCGCGATCTCGGGGTCGATTCGCTGATGGTGCTCGAGCTCGTGGCCTTCATCGAGAAGCGCACCGGCACCGAGATCCCGGAAGCCGAGATCGGCAAGGTCGAGACGCTGGCCGACATCCTCGACAAGCTCCGGAATGGCTGGCAGCCGGGTCGGGCTTAGCCAGGCGGCATGCACGAAGTCTGGGTGACCGGCCTCGGCGTCATCACGCCGATCGGGCAGAGCGTGCCCGAGTTCTGGCAGAGCTTGCTCACCGGCCGGAGCGGCGCCGCCCCGGTCACCGCCTTTTCCACCGAAGGGCTCAAGGCGCAGTTCGGCTGCGAGGTGCGTGGCTTCGATGCCGAGAAGCGACTCGGCGAAGCGGCGGCGAATCTCGGGCGAGCGACGGCAATGACCCTGGTTGCGGCGCAGGAAGCGCTCGCTGCAGCGGGGTTCGCCGGGGTCGAGCCGGATGGCGGTGCGCCCCGCGCCGAATGGAACCGCGAGACATCCGGAGTCTCGATCGGCACGACCCTCGGCGAGCCGGGGTTCCTCGAAGCCATGTCGAGCGAACGCTTGATTCCGGATTCGCGATGGGCAGGAGTCAGTCGTTTTCCGGCGTCGGCGATCGCCGAGGGGGTGGCATGTGCCCTCGGCTTTGAAGGCCCGCTCCTCACCCTCCCCACCGCCTGCGCCGCCGGTAACTACGCCCTCGCCGATGCCCTCGAGCTCTTACGGGCAGGAGCCGCTGATCTGATGCTGGCCGGCGGCGCCGACGCCTTCTCGCGTTCCGCCTTCATCGGATTCTGCCGCCTCCACGCCATGTCTCCCGATGTCTGCCGCCCGTTCGATCGCGATCGTCAGGGGCTCCTCCTCGGCGAAGGATCGGCCGTTCTCGTCCTCGAGCGAGCGGAAGCGGCGCGGGCGCGCGGCGCCCGACCGCTGGCCCGGGTTCTCGGCGCCGCTCAGAGCTGCGACGGTTATCACATCACCGGACCTCATCCCGAAGGCCGAGGAGCGGCGCGGGTGATGGCGGGGGCGTTGGCCGACGCCGGGGTCGGTCCCGACGGGGTCGATCACATCAACGCCCACGGCACCGGCACCCCGCACAACGACCGGGTGGAGTCGCTGGCGATCCAGAGCGTCTTCGGCCGCCGCGCCGAGCAGGTGCCGGTCTCATCGATCAAGGCGCTCACCGGTCACACGATGGGCGCCGCCGGAGCCATCGAGTCGGTGGCTTCGGTCCTCGCCCTCATCCATCAAACGGTGCCGCCGACTTGGAATTTCCGCACGCCCGATCCTGAATGTCCGCTCGATGTGGTCCCCAACGCACCGCGGCCGGCGGTGCTCCGCACCGTGCTCAATAACTCCTACGCCTTCGGCGGCAACAACGCCTCGATCCTCTTCGGGCGTGCGGATGCCTGAGGGCCCGGATCGCGGATGGCTCGGAGTGCAGATATCGTAATGACCGGCGCCGGGGTCGTGTCGCCGCTCGGGATCGGGGTCGAGGCGTTGACCGCCGCGCCGGCCTCGGATTCGGACACGCTCGGCGCAATCAATGGCGTCGAGGCGCAGAATCCTGCGGGCGATGCGGGCGATGCCTTTGTCATCGCCGACTTCGATCCTCACCTCCTCCTTCCCGGGGTGAAGGGGCTCAAGAGCATGAGCCGGACCGCCCAGCTCGCCTGCGCCGCCGCCGAGCTGGCGCTCGGCGAGGCTCGGCTCTCGGCGGCGGAGGGGAGGGGGGACTCGATCGGCTTCGTCGGTGGGACGGTCTACGGGAATGTCGGCTCGGTGGGGCGCTTCGTCCACGAGGTGGAGACCGAGGGACCGCGCTTCGTCGATGCCATGCTCTTTCCCAATACGGTGCTCAATTCGGCGGCGGGGTTCGCCTCCATCGCCTTCAGTTTGACCGCGCTCAATTCGACGGTGAACGCGGGACCGGCGACCGGACTCGCGGCTCTCGGCTACGCCGCTCGCTTGCTCAGGCGAGGACGGGCGCGGGCGATTGTCGCCGGCGCCTACGAGGAGCTGAGCCCCTGGCTCCATCTCGGGTTCCAGGCCGAAGGTCGATTGGCGACGGGGGCAAGCGGCGCAGCCGGCCGGCCGCTGCCATTCGGGCGCGACCGCCGCGGGACGGTCCTCGGCGAGGGAGCGGCGCTTCTTGTCCTCGAGACTCGCGAGGGGGCCGAGGAGAGGGGAGCAACAGCCGAGACGGCGCTTGCGGGGCTCGCCGAAGGCTACGCGGCCGGGGGCAATCTCGAGCGCTGCATGTCGAGCATCATCCGGCGGGCGCTCGACTCGGCCGAGACCGAAGCCGCCGACGTCGGCGCCGTCTTCGTCGCCGCCTCCGGCGACCGAGAGTTCGATCTCATCGAAGCATCTGCCCTTCGCGACGCCTTGGGGCGCGATGCCTTCACCCGAGTGACCCTCGTGCCGTTGAAGGCGCTGGTGGGCGAGACCTCGGGAGCGCACGGAGCGCTGGCCGCCGCTGCCGCTCACCGCTTCATCTCGAACGGCACCCTGCCGCGGATACCCGACTATCCTCTCGACCCTGCGCTGGGCAGGAGCAGTCTCAGGGGAGAGGCGAACGGTGGCGCCGCCCTCATCACCTGCGCCGGCAAGTCGTCTTCAGTGGCGGCCGCCGTGCTGCGGCGCGCTTAGTGTCCGTCTTCGGGGATGGGTGAAACCCCTCGCCTTTAGGCGAAGCCTTCAGGAG
>JBIOUT010000230.1:0-2990 GCA_044867365.1 Candidatus Eiseniibacteriota bacterium
GGCGGCGCGACGGCCGGCGCCCATGTGGTCGGCTGGAACGGGACGGATGAGGCGGGACGGCCGATCGCCTCGGGCATGTATGTCGTTCGGCTCCAGATCGGCGGCCGGCCGGTGGCGAGCCAAAAGCTCACCCTCGTGCGTTGAAGCTCATTCTCTTTCGCTGAACGGCAGGTGTGCACAGAGGCAACGTGATGGCCATCGGGTTCGAACAACCGAAGAACGCCGGGAGGATATCGGCCGGCCTCCTCTTCGTCGCGCTCGCCATCGCTCTGGCCATCGCCGGATCCGGATGCGGTGAGTCGCCGGGCCCCGAGGATCTCCTCACCCTGGTCGAGCTCGAGTCGGTGAACGGCGGCTATCGCATCGCCCCCGGCGATACCTCGATCCCCGCGCGGGTCAAGATGACCTTCCGCGACTGGTTCAACGGCGGCGTCGTCGTCGAAGCGCGAGTCTCGTCGAGCGTGAGCTCGGCGCAGATCGCAGCTCTCCTCGCCTCGGGAGGCGCCGAAGCTCACGCTGCGGCCTGGGACCTGGTGATGGCGGGGAGCTCGAGCGCCGGAATGGCCGCGCGGGCGATGGTCGGTTACCGCGGCCTGATTCGAGAGCACGATTTCATCCTGCCGCTCTCGATCCCGAGCGGCGACAGCTCCGGCAATCCGTTCACCGGAGCCTTCATCGTCGGTTATTTGGCCGACGTGGAGGAGGTGGAGATCGACGGTCAGCCCGACTCGCTCATCCTCATTCCCTATGGGCGTCCGAACGGCATTCTGAACGACGTCGCCGTCGTTCAGCTCGGGAATCCATGAGCCGCCGTCCCGGGCCAACATGGGTCGCGGCTATCGCCGTGGTGGGGGCGACAGTGGGGTGGCCTGCGACATCTCGGGCCATCGAGGGAGCCTGGCTGGGCGGCCAGTCCCGCCTGATCTTCCTCCATCCCGAGCAACGGCGAGGCGGCCTCGACGGCCCCGATCTTCTCTTCGGAATCGCGGGCGGCGTCGAGAAGGATCGCTGGAGCGGTGAGATCGAGGTCGGCGAAGGCAGGGCGGTCGAGCGCCTCGATATCGACGGCGTTCAGGATCCGCGCCTCCGCATCTGGAGCTTCGCCGCCGGAGTGCGAGTCCGCCCGAACCGATCATGGCCGGTCACCGCGGCGGTGCGGAGCGGCTTCTGGCATTTCGACTACCGCGATGAGCAGGTGATCCTCGCCTTTCCCGGATTGGAGCCGACGCCCATCGACTTCAAGGACTTCACCGAGCCGATGGTGGGAGCGGCCGGCGGTCTCGATCTTTCGCCACTCCCCTGGCTCGCGCTCACGGTCGAGGGGGGCGTCATGGGACTCCGACTCAACGAGACCCGAATCGACGGCGACACCGCCACCGTCACCGCCCATTGGCGCGCGAGTCCGACTGCGGCGGTCGGCGTGCGTCTCTCCCGCGGGCGCGTGCACTGAGCTCGCTGCATGGAGACTGGGTCGAAAGGATGAGATCGATGACGATAAGATCCCTGAGCTCCGCCGGAGGGTGGGCTTTCCTCGCCTCGTTGTTGCTCTCGGCGATATCTCCGGCGATCGGCGGCGAAGCGGAGGGTTGGGTCTCTGATCCGCAGGCGACCACTCCCGAGGTCGGACCGCCGGCTCCGCAAGTCGCGCCGGCTGCTCCCGCCGATGCGGTCGCTCCCCCGGCCGCCGCTCCCGCCTGGGAAGGTGAGGAGCCAAATCACGCGAAGCGCGTGCGGGTGAAGAGCGACACTCCGGTGCTCCTCCGCGGTGGGCCCGGAGGGGACTATGCGATCGTCGCCACCGCGATGCCGGGCGACATCCTACCGGTGGCCGCCCGGGTCGGCTCCTGGTATTCGGTCGGGACCGAGCCCGGACACACCGGATGGATCTCGGCCTCGCGCGTCGAGGAGCTCGATCCGGAGGTGCATTTCATCACCGACCCACATCGCTTCCACCGGCAGCAAGACTTCGTCTTCACTCCGGTCTCGGGTCTCTACTCCGCCGAGCAGCAGTCCAATACGGTGATCGTCGGCGGACGACTCGGGTACTTCCTGACCGACCGCTATGAGGTGGAGGCCGGGCTCGATTTCACCCGGGTGAAACGAGCCCGGGATGATGTCGAGGAGATCTTCAACCTCACCCTCGAGGAGGCGACTTCCCAGGTGCTGCAATACCAGGCCAATCTCCTGGTGCACGTCATCCCGGGAAGGCGCCTCGATCCCTTCGTCACCGGCGGCATCGGCACTGCGACCTCGAACGCCAAGACCGAGCTGGCCTGGAACGCCGGCACCGGGATGTATGTTTTCGCCACCACCGACACCGCGATCCGGGTCGAGCTGCGGGATTATCACTTTCGGCTCGGCAATCAATTCACCCGCCGGAGCGTCGATAACCTCGAAGCAGCGCTTGGGGTGAGCTTCCTCTTCTAGGGCTACCGGGCGGGCGCCGTCCTAGGGGCGAGCCGCGGGCTGGAACTCGAGGAGCGCCGCCGCGAACGCCTGCGGCTCCTCGATGTGCCCCATGTGGCCGCTCTTCTCGAGGATGACCAGGCGCGAGCCAGGGATGCCGTCGCGTATGGTCTCGGACATCTTGAGCGAGCAGACGAAGTCTTTGCGGCCGACGATGATCAAGGTCGGCACTTGAATCCGAGACAACTCACCGCGCACTTCGAACGCCGGAGCCACCCCGGCTGCGCTCGGACCGGATGAGTCGCTGAGCGCGCGGATCGGATCGACGAAGAAGCGCATTCGATCGACAAGCGGTTGGAGCTCCTGACTCCGGGTGGAGTAGTCGGCGAAGTAGAGCGGCGCCTCGCGATGGAAGATGGCGGTGATCTCCTCGTCGGTGTCGGCCGATGTCTCCTGAGCGAGAGCCTCCTTGGCTTCCTTGAACCAAGGCTCCTTCGCGAACCACTCCAGATTGCCCTCGACGTCCTTCCGCCAATCGTCGCCGCTCGTCGGGGATGTGTCGTAGAGGACGTGACCCCCCAGGT
>JBIOUT010000231.1:0-5313 GCA_044867365.1 Candidatus Eiseniibacteriota bacterium
CCCGACCAACCTCCCCGCCACGATCCCGTATCACGCGAGCCAGATGTATGCGCGCAACATCTCGAGCTTCCTCCTTCACCTGGTGAAGGACGGGAAGCTCAATCTCGATCTCGGCGACGAGATCACCCGCGAGACTCTGGTTGCGCGCGGCGGCGAGGTGGTCCATCCGCGACTGCGGCAGGCGCTGGGGCTCGCTCAGGCGGCCGCGGCCACCGGCTAAACGCGGCCCGAGGCTAGACCGCGGCCGGGCTACCGCAGCCGGTCTAGACTGCAGCCGGCACCTTCGACAGCTCTTCGATGAGCGAGGTCACTACCGCCCGGGCATCGCCGAAGAGCATCATGGTCTTGTCCTCGTAGTAGAGCTCGTTCTCGATCCCGGCAAACCCCGGCGCCATGCTGCGCTTGATCACCATCACACACTTGGCCTTGTCGACATCGAGGATCGGCATGCCGTAGATCGGGCTGGCCGGATTGTGGCGGGCGGCGGGGTTGGTGACGTCATTGGCGCCGATGACCAATGCGACATCGGCGCGCGGGAACTCGGGGTTGATCTCCTCCATCTCGGAGAGCTGGTCATAGGGCACATTGGCATCGGCGAGGAGCACGTTCATGTGCCCCGGCATCCGCCCGGCCACCGGATGGATGGCGAACTTGACCTCCACCCCGCGTTTCCCGAGCAGGGACGCGAGCTCCGCCACTTTGTGCTGGGCTTGGGCCACCGCCATGCCGTAACCGGGGACGATGATCACCAGGCGAGCACCGTCGAGGATCATGGCCGCTTCCTCGGGACTGGCGCTCCGCACCGGCCTCTCGGTTCCCGTCCCCGCCGCCGCAACCTGGAGCTGTCCAAAAGCGCCGAACAGCACGTTGGTGAACGAGCGGTTCATCGCCCGGCACAGGATGACCGAGAGGAGGAAACCGGAGGCGCCGTCGAGCGCCCCGGCGATGATCAGGATCTTGTTGTCGAGGGCGAAGCCCATGGCCGCTCCCGAGAGACCGGCATAGGAGTTGAGAAGCGAGATCACCGTCGGCATATCGGCGCCGCCGATCGGAATGATGAGGAGCACACCAAACAACAAGGCGATGCCGGCGATGATCGGAAAGAGGGTCGTATGGCCGGGATCGATGACCAGATAGATCATCAGCCCCACCGCGACGGCCAGGAGCGAGAGGTTCATCACGTTCTGGCCCTTGTAGACGATCGGCCGCTGCGGCAGGAGCTCTTGCAGCTTGCCGAAAGCCATCAGGCTGCCGGTGAAGGTCAAGAACCCGAGCACCACTTCGAGCCCGAGAGCGGCCATGGTGAATCGCGGGATGTCGGGGGCATGCAAGTAATACTCGGAGGTGCCGACGAGCGCCGCCGCCAGAGCTCCGAAGGCATGCGACAGCGCGATCCGCTGGGGCATCGCGGTCATCGGCATGAAGAGCGCCATCGGCACGCCGATCGCGGAACCGGCGAAGAGGGCGACCAGGATCCACTGGTAGCTCAAGATGTCCGCCCTGAGCAGGGTGCCGATCACCGCCAGCAGCATCCCGAGCTCGCCGGCGAGGACCCCTCGGCGCGCGGTCCGTGGCGCGCTCAGCCAGCGGAGGGCGAGGACGAAGAGGACGCCGGCGATGAGGTAGGTCGAACGGGTGAAGAGATCGGTCACGGGCGGGCCTTGTCGCGCTTTTTGAACATCCTGAGCATGCGATCGGTGATCATGAATCCACCGACGACATTGATCGTGGAAGCGGCGACCGCGATCGTTCCCAGGACCGTGCTCAGGGTGCTCGCTCCCGACCCGGCGATGACGAGCGAGCCGACGAGGGCGATGCCCGAGATGGCGTTGGTGAGAGACATGAGCGGGGTGTGCAGCAGCGGCGGCACGTTGCGGATGACTTCGAAACCGAGAAAGGCGGCGAGAATGAATATGTAGAGGTCGACCTCGAGGCTCGACGTCATGGCACGCTCCCCGGAATCCGCTGGATTCCTAGAACCCTTGTCCCAGCTGGCGGCGAGCGGTGCGGAGTCGAGCCCGGGCCCGGGCCAGCTCCTCCTCGGCCCGAGCCACCTCCGCCGGCGAATCGACCTGCCACCGCGCCTCGCGCGCCGCCGTCACCGCCGCCACCGCCGCATGCACGTCGATCTCGGCCGCCGGCTCGAGCGAATCGGCGAGCACCGTCGCGTGGTTGGCCGAGACCTCGAGGAAGCCGCCGTTCACGTGAAAGGTATGGGTCTCCCCTTCCGGAGTTCGGAACTCGAGATGTCCGGGCCCGAGAACGGTGATGAGCGGGGCGTGATGGGCGAGGATCCCCACGTAGCCCTCGCTTCCCGGCGCAACGAGCGACACCGCCGGAGCCGCGAACTCGCTGCGACTCGGGGTGAGGATATCGAGCTGGAAAGTGGATTCGGCCATCTCGGCTTCGCCGCCCCTTAGACCTTGATTCCCATGGCGGCCGCCTTCTCGAACACCTGATCGATCGGCCCGCACATGTAGAAGCACTGCTCGGGGATCTCGTCGAGCTCGCCGGAAACGATCCGCTTGAAGCTCCGGATCGAGTCCTCGAGCTTGACGTACTGGCCCGGGGTGCCGGTGTGCTGCTCGGCGACGAAGAACGGCTGGGAGAGGAACTTCTGGATCTTGCGCGCCCGCGCCACCGTCACCTTGTCTTCCTCCGAGAGCTCGTCCATCCCGAGGATGGCGATGATGTCCTGGAGATCCTTGTAGCGCTGGAGGATCTGCTGCACCTGACGGGCGATAGTATAGTGCTCGACGCCGACGACATTCGGGTCGAGAATCCGCGAGGTGGAGGCGAGAGGATCGACCGCCGGATAGATGCCCTGCTCGGTGAGCTTGCGCTCGAGCACGGTCGTGGCGTCGAGATGGGAGAAGGTCGTCGCCGGCGCCGGATCGGTGAGGTCATCGGCCGGCACGTAGATCGCCTGCACCGAGGTGATCGACCCCTGCTTGGTGGAGGTGATCCTCTCCTGGAGCTCGCCCATCTCGGTGGAGAGGGTCGGCTGGTAGCCGACGGCGCTCGGCATGCGCCCGAGGAGGGCCGAAACCTCGGAGCCCGCCTGGACGAAGCGGAAGATGTTGTCGATGAAGAGAAGGACGTCCTGGCCCTCTTCGTCCCGGAAGTACTCGGCCATGGTGACCCCGGTGAGCCCCACCCGCAGGCGGGCTCCCGGCGGCTCGTTCATCTGCCCGAAGACCATCACCGTCTTGGCGATGACGCCCGAGGCGGTCATTTCGAGATAGAGGTCGTTGCCTTCGCGCGTCCGCTCGCCCACGCCGCTGAAGACCGAATAGCCGCCGTGCTCGGTGGCGATGTTGCGAATGAGCTCCTGGATGACCACCGTCTTGCCTACCCCGGCGCCGCCGAAGAGCCCGATCTTGCCGCCCTTGGCGTAAGGAGCGAGCAGGTCGACGACCTTGATCCCGGTCTCGAAGATTCGAGCCTCGGTTTCCTGGTCCTCGAAGGCCGGAGGGTCGCGATGAATGGGGTAGGTCTTGCCGCCGTCGGGCAGGGGGCCCTTCTGATCGATCGTCTGCCCGACCAGGTCGAAGATCCGGCCGAGGGTGTGCTTGCCGACCGGGACGCGTATCGGTCCGCCGGTGTCGAGCGCCGGCATGCCGCGCACCAAACCGTCGGTAGACGAGAGCGCCACACAGCGGACGACGTTGTCACCGACATGGAGAGCCACTTCGCAGGTCAGATCGATGCTCCGATCCTTGTCCTGGATCTTGATGGCGTTCATGATCTGCGGCAGCCGGTCGGAGCGAAAGGACACGTCGACCGTCGGGCCGATCACCTGCACCACCTTGCCGATGTTCTGCTCCATCTTGATCATGTTTCTCGCTAGCTCCTCGATTATCTGAGCGCCTCGGCGCCGCCGACCAGCTCGGCGATCTCCTTGGTGATGCCCGCCTGGCGGATCCGGTTTCGAAGCAACACCAGATCATCGATCATCTCTTCAGCGTTCTTGGAGGCCGAGCCCATGGCCACCATGCGCGCCGCATGCTCGGCGGCGAAGGATTCGAGCATTGCCGCCATCACCCGGGTGAGGGCATAGCGGGGTAGCAAGGTCTCGAAAATCCGCTCGGGCGACGGCTCGAAGATGTAATCGATCGTTCCTCGTCCAGGCATCCCTGGCTCGCGGGCGGCGCTGGCGCCGGCCCGCGCCACCGCCTCCGGCTCGATGGGGAGGAAGGGGTCGATGACCACCTTCCTCATCAAAGTCGAGACGAAACGCGTGTGCAAAAGATGGACTTCCCGCACTTCACCGGAGAGGAATCGATGCAGGAGGTCGTCGGTGATCTCCTGCGCTTTGGGGAGCCGCAGCTCTCCGCCGAGATCGCGATAGACGCCGGCGATCGGCCAGGTGCGGCGGCGGAAATACTCCCATGCCTTCTTGCCGACGAAGAGAAGCTGGACCTCCACGCTCGACCGCTCGCGGAGAACCTGCACCGCCTGCCGCACCAGATTGGTGTTGAAGGCGCCGCAGAGTCCGCGATCGGCGGAGATGACGACGAGGAGGCTCGGCCCCGCGGTCCGCCGCTCGAAGAGCGGGTGCTCGCGCGCGGTCGCCGCGAGCGCCAGCTGGCCGAGAATCTTGGCCATCGCCGCGGCATAGGGACGCGCCGATTCAGCGGCGCGTTGGGAGCGCCGGAGCTTGGCCGCCGAGACCATCTCCATGGCCTTGGTGATTTGTTCGGTGCTCTGGACGCTGCGGATCCGCCGCCGGATGATGCGAAGCGAGCTCATGGTGACTCAGCACTCGCGCCGACCGCCGCTGCCATTCGATCGCTCTTCAAGCCGCCGCCACCTTGACCTGATGCTCGGCCACGAACTTGCCCTTGAACTCCTTGACCGCGGCGGCGAGCTTCTGCTCGAGCTTGTCGTCCAGGTTCTTGGTCTCTCGAAGCTGGTGGTGAATGTCGGCGTACTTCTGATCGATGAAGGCGAAGAACTCGTTCTCGAAGGTCCTGACGACTTCGACCGGTAGATCATCCAGGTGTCCCTGGGTGGCGACGTAGATGATCATGACCTGCCGCTCCACGGGCATCGGCTTGAACTGCTCCTGCTTGAGGATCTCGACCATGCGCTGCCCGCGGGTGAGCTGAGCCTGAGTGGCCTTGTCGAGATCCGACCCGAACTGGGCGAACGCTGCCAGCTCGCGGTATTGGGCGAGATCGAGCCGGAGCCGCCCGGCCACTCGCCGCATCGCCTTGACCTGCGCCGAGCCTCCCACCCGCGACACCGAGATGCCGACGTTTACCCCGGGACGAATCCCGGAGTAGAAGAGATCGGACTCGAGGTAGATCT
>JBIOUT010000232.1:0-5772 GCA_044867365.1 Candidatus Eiseniibacteriota bacterium
CCCTCGCATAAGCGGCCTCGACCTGCTCGAAGCCTTGAACCTCGATCCAGGCATCGAAGAGCCGGCGATCGAGGTGGCGAAAGCGGCCGTATTCGAAGAGGGTGCGCCCGAGGTGGTGATAGACGCGGCGGGCGATGCGCGCGAGCTCGGGTGGATCGAGGGTGAGGCCGAGGGTCGAGGCCAGGTTGTCCTCGACGACCTTGCGGCGCACCCGAAAGACTCGATAGGTCACTTCTCCGGCGAAGACCCCGATCGCCGCCGCAAGTCGCGGCGGCATCGCACCGGCCATCTCCATCACCGCGCGCAGACCCGCATAGTCGAGTCGATGACGGAGGTTGCGCCATACATGCGCCGAGCGGGACGAGCTCTTGCGAGCGATCATCATCCTGGCCGCGCTTGACGCGCCGCCCGCGGCGTCCACCGCACCCTTCCCCCTTCCACGCTTTCGACGAGGCCGGCCACTTCCAAACGCAAGAGTCCGGACAAGACCTCGGCGATTTCCCGGCCGGTTGACTCGACCACCTCGTCCACCTCGCGCGGCACGAGATCGAGCGCCAGGAGGAGGGCGCGATCGCTCGCCGCGAGAGTGGCGTCGCGTGTCGATTGCGGGCGAGCGGTCGCCCCTCGCGCGGCGATGACTTCGTGGCCCAGGACCGCGCTCAGCACATCATCGACTCCGAGAGTGACCCGAGCTCCGGCGGCGAGGAGCGCATTCGATCCCGCGTTCTCCGGCAGAATGGGATCCCCAGGGACGGCGAGGACCTCGCTTCCGGCATCGGCCGCATGAGCGGCGGTAACCAGCGCCCCGCTTCGCTGCGGAGCCTGGACGACCACGACCGCACGCGCGAGGGCGGCGAGAATGCGGTTCCGCATGGGAAAGTGATGGCGGAGTGGCGGACTTCCCGGCGGCAGCTCGCTCACCAGGAGGCCGCGATCAAGAATCAAAGCGTAGAGCTTGCGGTTGGCTGCCGGATAGCAAACATCGACGCCGGTCCCGAGAACCGCCACCGTTTCTCCCTCGGGTACAGCGAGCGCCCCGTGATGAGCCGCGGCATCGATGCCTCGCGCCATGCCCGAGACGACCGCCACTCCCATCGCCGCCACCTCCTCCGCCAATTCGCGGGCAAACTCGAGGGCGCTCGGAGTCGCTCGGCGGGTGCCGACGATCGCCGCCGCATATTCGGGAAAGGGCAAAGGACCGCGCACGAAGAGCCACGGTGGGCCCCAGTCGAGTGCGGCGAGGCGTGATGGAAATCCGGGGGCACCGGTGAAGATCAAGCGACCGCCGCCGGCCATCAACCGGGCCGCGCGCTCGCGGGCTTCGGATCGCACCTTTCTCTCTTCCCAGCGGCGCCGCGCTCCGTCACTTCGCGGCGCCGCGAGAAGCGCGGCGAGCGAATCCTTGTGCTCGCGGATCGATGAACGGAGAGAAGTCACATCGGGGCGATCGCCGCGCGGGGTCTCGAAGAGGACGATCGCCGCCGCCACCACATCCCGATCCATGATCTCTTCCGCCCGCAGAGTAGGGAGCCCGCGCCGCCCGGCGCTAACGGGGCGGATCCTGTCCCCGCCCCCACTCGGTCGTCTCTTGCCCCTTCGCCTCTTGTTCGTGCGCTTCCCGGCTCCGCGCTTCCTGGTCGGCCGCGGCCAGTGCGAGCTCGAGCTCCTTCGCCTCGGCTCCCAAACGAACGAGGCGACCGGAATCCATGGCGGTTCCCGCTCGAGCCAGCGCTTCGCGCACCGGGCGCGCACCGTGTCGCGCCGCCATTCTGGCGAGGGCAGCCGACACCGACTTACGCACGCTCGGATTATCGTCGGTGAAGCGAGCGGCCAAGGCATCGAGCCCTTCGGCCGCGCCGATACGTCCCAAAGCTTCGGCGGCGCACGCGCGCGTGTACCAGAGACCATCGGCGAGGAGCGCCTTGACCGGCTCGACCACGTCGCCGCCGCGCGCCGAGATCGCCTCCACCGCCCGCTCGCGCACATGCCAGCTTGGATCGCAAAGGAGCTCGAGCAAGAGCGGCACCGCGCGCTCCGGGGGCGCGGCCTTGAGCTCGGCGATGAGAACGATCTTGCCCTCGATCGTGCGCAGTCGGGGTTCGGCGCTCATCCCGGATGGGTGCGGGTTCATGACTCAACTCCTCGGGCCGAGACCGCGGACGGATCCGGCATCGTTTCTCCCCCGAGATGGAGCGCCTCGGCAAGGCGCGCGCGAAGCTCGGGGAGCCCGGCGCCCGCCACCGCCGAGATCACCAGCGCCTCACCCGATTGGACTCGGGCCGCCGCTTGCAGCGGCAGAGGTGCGCTCCCCAAGAGATCGCCCTTCGAGTAACAAAGAAGACGGGGCTTGGCCAGGAGAGCCTGCGAGTAAGCGCCAAGCTCGTTTTCGAGCACCGCGAGGTCGGCTTCGGGGTCGGGTTGGCTCACATCGAGGAGGACGAGAAGCAAACGCGTGCGCTCGACATGGCGGAGGAAGCGAATGCCGAGCCCTTTGCCGCGATGGGCGCCCTCGATGAGGCCCGGGATGTCGGCCATGACGAAGCTCACTCCCTCATCCACGGCCACGATCCCTAGATGGGGTTCGAGGGTGGTGAACGGATACGGTCCGATCCGCGGTCGCGCCGCGGAGAGCCGACTCAAGAGCGTCGACTTTCCGGCATTGGGAAGTCCGACGATGCCGACATCGGCGATGAGCTTGAGCTCGAGTCCGATCCGCCGCCGCTCGCCTTCCTTGCCCGGTTCGGCGTAGCGGGGGGCCTGGCGGGTGGGAGTGGCGAAATGAGCGTTGCCTCTCCCGCCGCGGCCTCCGGCGGCGACGATCAACTCCTCACCTCGAGTCGTGAGGTCGGCGATCATCTGCTCGCGATCGAGATCGTGCACGATGGTTCCGGGTGGAACGGCGATCCGGAGATCGCCGCCGCCCCTCCCCGCCTGCTTCTTGCCGCGACCGTGAGCGCCGCGCTCGGCGCGAAAGTGGGTTTGATGGCGAAAATCGAGGAGGGTGCGCAGATTCCCATCGACGAACACGATGACGTTGCCGCCGTCGCCGCCGTCGCCGCCGTCGGGGCCGCCGTGCGGCACGTACTTCTCGCGCCGGAACGAGATGCAGCCGTTTCCCCCGGACCCGCCTTCCACCTCGATGGTGACCGAATCGACAAGCATGAGAGGTTCGGCCCGGAAGGAGGGACCCGCTGCCCTGGGCTCGGCCGGCTCGCGAGCTCAGCGGAGCTCGAGCGGGCTTTCCTGCCTGACACCCGCGAGGGCGTCGATGACTGCGTCCGCCACCTCGCTCGTAGAGGCGGCAGTGGGGTCGTTGCGATCGTTCTTCAAATCGTAGGTGACGTGCTCGCCTTCGGCGATGACGCGGGCGATGGCGCGTTCGAGCTGTCGCGCCGCTTCGCCTTCGCCCAGATACTCGAGCATGAGGACGCCGGAAAGCATCATCGCCATCGGGTTCACCTTGCCGAGGCCCTTGTACTTGGGCGCACTCCCATGAGTGGGCTCGAAGATGGCGGTTTTGTCGCCGATGTTCCCACCCGGAGCCAATCCCAGACCGCCCACCAGCCCGGCGCACAGGTCGGAGACGATGTCGCCATAGAGGTTGGGCAGGACGAGAACGTCATAGAGCTCGGGCTTCTGAACCAGCTGCATGCACATGTTGTCGACGATCCGATCCTCGAATTCGATGCCGGCGTAGCTTTTCGCCACATCCCGCGCCACTTCGAGGAAGAGACCGTCCGTGTGTTTCATGATGTTGGCTTTGTGGACCGCGGTCACCTTCCGCCGCCCGTGCTTGCGCGCGTAGTCGAAAGCGAAGCGCACGATCCGGCGGCTGCCATCGGCCGAGATCGGCTTGATCGAGATGCCGGAGTCCGGACGGATGTGGCTGCCGAGCGACTCGATGGTGGCCATGATCGTCTTGGCGCCCTCGGAGCCGCGGGCATACTCGATCCCCGCATAGAGGTCCTCGGTGTTCTCGCGCACCACGACGAGGTCGATCTTTTCGAAGGGGGAGCGCACCCCCCGATAGGTCTTGCACGGGCGGAGACAGGCGTAAAGGTCAAGCTCTTTGCGCAGCGCGACATTGACGCTCCGGAATCCACTGCCGACGGGAGTCGTGATCGGCCCCTTGATGGCCACTCGATTGCGGCGGATCGACTCGAGGACGCGCCCCGGCAGCGGCGTCCCCTCCTTCTCCATGATCTCGGCACCGGCCGTCTGCACATCCCATGTGATATCGACGCCGGTCGCCTCGAGAACCCGCCGGGTGGCCTCGGCAATCTCGGGGCCGGTGCCATCGCCGGGGATCAAGGTGATGCGATACGCCACGTCACTCCCTCCGGGTGGGGTGAATGCAAGACCCATCCTGCTTTGAACTTTAGCAAACCGCGGGCCAACTCTTCAACGGGTGGCAGGCGCGTTGCTCACGGTGCGGCTTGCGGGGCAACGACTTGCGATTGCGCATAGCGAAGCAGCTCTTCGGCCTCCGCCTTCTCAACTTGAGGCACGAGGCGGAGGGCCTCGACGAGATGGGGCACGGCGAGCCGGGGACGCCCGGTGAGGAGATAGAGGATGCCGAGGTTGGAATGGATGGCCGGCTCCAGGGGATCGCGCGGCAAGGCATCGGTAAGCAGGATGCGCTCGGCTTCGTCGTAGCGCTTCTCCTCGATGAGCGCGCCGGCGACGTTGTTGCGATAGAGGCCGCTATCCGGACGCAGCTCGACCGCTCGCTCGAAAGCCGTTTCCGCTTCCGCATGACGACCGAGCTGCATGAGGGCGTGACCCTTCAGGTTCCAGGCGGGATCGGCGCGCGAGTCGAGGGCGACGGCGCGCTCCGCCGCCGCCAAGCAACCGGCGAAATCGCCGTGACGAGCGGCGTAGCGAGCGAGATTGGTGGGCGGGGTGGCGGAACGGGGCGCACCCTTCTCCCCCCAGGTCCAGAGGCTCTGATCATCCCGCCAGCGCGGGAGTGTGCGCTCGACGACGACGAGACTCGCCAGGAGCCAAGCGCCGAGGACGAGTCGACCGAGAGCCGCGGGCACGGGGCGGCGAGCGCAGAAGGCGACGACCGAAAGAGTGAAGAAGGCGAGAGGGAAGACGAGAAAGCGCTCGGCGACGAAGGCGCCGCCCCCGAGATCGAGAGGGATGATGTTGACAACCGGAAGCAGGGCGAGCATGGCGGCGAGGAGAAGAGAGGCGGCTCGCGGCGCCAGGCGCCAGCCGCCAATCACCAGTGCAACGAGGCCGATTCCCTTGATCAAGGCACCCCATGCCGCGGCATCACGAGCCGATAAAGGAAGCTCGGCGACATGAAGCGGTGTGATCGTGGTGAACGGCCATAAGACGACGGCGAGATACTCGCCCAGGGAGCGAGCGACGAGGAGGAGATGCTCGACCCCATTTCCCGCCGGAATCCCTCCTGCTCCTGCAGCGAATGGATGACCGAGCGCGACGCGGCGAAGCACCAGGACCAACGTCCCCGCGGCGAAGACCGCAACCAGCGACGCGCGCGCCGCCTTGAGCCCTCGCCCGAGAGCGATCTGCCAGAGGGGCAGCACCACGACCAAGGCCACCGCCATTTCCTTGGCGAGCGCCGCCAAGAGAAATGAGCCGCCGATTGCGAGCGGGCGCACGCGCGCGCCGGCCAACGTCGCATCGGCGAGGAGGGCAGCGAGCAGAAAGGTGGTCATCAAGAGATCGAAGCGGCAGGAGACGAAGGCCACCGGTTCAACGAGGGCTGGATGAAGGGCGTAGATCAACCCCGCCGCCAGA
>JBIOUT010000233.1:0-3166 GCA_044867365.1 Candidatus Eiseniibacteriota bacterium
GCGGACGGGTGTTGAGCTCGGCCAGGAGAGAGTAATTGAGAGGATCCGCCTTCAAACGCGACACCTCGGACTGGGGGTCGTTGATATCGCCGAAGATGATGGCCCGGGTGGGACAGGCCTGTTGGCAGGCGGTGCGGATCTCGCCGTCGCGAATGAGACGATCCTCTCTCTCGGCGGTGATGCGAGCGCCGTTGATCCGCTGCACGCAGTAGGTGCACTTCTCCATCACTCCGCGGCTGCGCACCGTGACATCGGGGTTGCGCAAGAGCTTGAGAACCGGAGTATCGGTGTCGGTGTACTTGAGGAAATTGAAGCGCCGCACCTTGTACGGGCAGTTGTTCGAGCAATAACGGGTACCGATGCAGCGGTTGTAGACCATCTCGTTGAGCCCCTCGCTGCCATGGACCGTGGCTTCGACCGGGCAAACCAGCTCGCAGGGCGCTTGCTCGCAATGCATGCATGGGAGCGGTTGCTGGATGATCTCGGGCCGCTCGCTATCGCCGGTGAAATAGCGATCGATGCGGATCCATTGCATCTCGCGCCCGCGGAGCACCTGCTCCTTGCCGACCACCGGAATGTTGTTCTCCGCCTGGCAGGCGACGACACAGGCATTGCAGCCGAGACAGGCTCCGAGATCGATCGACATCCCCCACGCATGGCCCGGATAGGCGACCGCCGGATACATCGACTCGTGTTGCTCATGCCCCATCTTGCGCGCGAACTCCGGATCCCGCTCGTGGTCGGTGACCGTCCCACTTCGGGCGAGGGCGCGCCCTTCCATGCTGAAGTGGTCCTGAGTAGTAGCCAGGCGGACGCGATCTCCGGTCCGGGTCAATTTGACGCCGGCGACAAGCCATGGCGACCGCACCCTTCGCAAAGGATAGGCATCGAACCCGGCTCCCGCCGCGACTCGGCCACCACGGCGGCGTCCGTACCCGAGATGCACGGTGACCGAAGAGTCCGGATGCCCGGGCAGGATCCAGACGGGGGCCTCGACCGCGCCGGCTTCGGGAGGGTGAAGGGAGACCACCTCCCCGTTGTGCACCCCCATTCGCTCGGCGGTGCGCGGGCTCATCAGGGCGGTGTTGTCCCAGGTAAGGCGGCTCCACGGCTTGGGTAGCTCCTGGAGCCAGCCGTTGTTGGCGAAGCGGCCGTCGTGAATGGTCGGGTCGAGTCGAAGATTGAGTTCGACAACGTCGCCCTCACGGGCTCGTCGCGCCGCGTCGACCAGCAGTCCTAGTTGGTACGCCGCCACCCTCGCAGCCCCCGCTTGCACGGCGGCGGCGCGCGGTGGGAAGGCGCTTCCGGCGACATAGCCGTCATGAAGCGACCGGCGCCAGAAGGTGTCGAAGTCACCTGCGAGGGCGCGCCGTCGCCAGGTCTCCTTGACCAGCTCATCGGCCGCCGCATCCGATCGACCGGCGAGCGCAGCCACGACTTCGATCGCCGTCTTGCCGCCATAGAGAGGCTCGATGAGCGGCTGGATGATCGAGGCGGTGCCGTCAAAGGCGAGCGCATCGCCCCAGCTCTCGAGGTAGTGCCCTTCAGGAAGATGCCAGTGGCAGAGCTCGGCGGTTTCGTCGGGGTAGAGGCCGAGATGAATGCGGAGCCTGGCCTTGAGCATGGCTTCGCCGAAGCCGAGACCGGCGGGAGCGTAGAAGACCGGGTTGCCGCCCAGGATGACGAGCGTTTCCACCTTTCCCGCCCGCAGATCATCGACAAGACTCGTCAGGGATTCCTGATGATCGACCGGGTCCGGCTCCACTGGATCGGTGATCAGGACGGTGGAACCGATGTTGCCGAGAGTCTGGTTGATGGCGTGGGCCAGGACATGGATATCGGGCGACGTGCAGTCGCCGGCGACGACCAGGCCTCCGCCTCGGTGATTCGTGAGATCGCGGGCGATGGCGGCGACCCAGCGAGCGGCTTGCGAGTCGAGCTCGGGGACAAGCCCCCCTTGGATCACTCCGACCTCCGCGGCAAGATGGACGGCGAAGACCTCGATCTCGCTCGCCGGAAGCGGCAGGCGATGATCGGCAAGAGTACCGGTCGAGGTCGGGGCGCTCTCGATCGCATAGAGGCGGCTCATCGCCGCCTGCCGGTTCCGGCGAATCCTGCGTCCGTCCGCGAAATCCCGCGCATAGCGCAGGCAGCCCGGACCCATCGTCAGGAAGTCGGAATCCAAGGAAACGATCACTCTGGCGCGACGCAAGTCGTAGTGAACTTCGAGCGGCTCGCCGAAGGCGAGCAGCGCCCCATGGCGCGCCGTGTCGCGGGCCCCGGGATCGTAACGGTGCCAGCGGGCGTTGGGCAGCTCGCGCAACAACGATTGAATCTGGCCGGCGAGGGTCGGTGAAGTCACCGTCTCGGTCAGGAGCCGAAGACCCGAGCCCCCCAGCGCGCGAAGCGCCCGCATCCTTCCCTCGATCTCGCCGAGGAAATCACTCCATGTGCGGATCTCCCCCAAATAGGTGACGACCTGCGAGCGGTCCGGGTCGTAGAGCCCGAGCACCGAAGCCTGGGCGAAGACATCGGTGGCCCCGAAGCTCGCCGGGTGGTCGGGGTTGCCCTCGACCTTGGTCGGCCGTCCCATATGGCTCTCGACCAGGAGCCCGGTGGCATAGCCGCCGAGCGGCATCGAGGTGGCATAGAAGAGCGGTTTCCCGGGAACCAGATTCTCCGGCTGCTTGACATAGGGGACGATCTTCTCCTGCGGCTGGCTCGTGCAGGATTGGAGGCCGGCAAGCGCGAGCGATGCACCCATGAGCTGAAGGAAGCGCCGGCGGCTGACCTCGCCGCCTTCCCAATCTTCCGCGCCGCTCGGGAACTCGTGGCGAATGAGCTCCTCGAACTCCGGAGTGCGCGCCAGCTCCTCCAGGCTCCGCCAGGCCTCCTGGCCGCTCATGTCGCTTCGCTCCGTCATCTGATCCTCATCGATGGCAGGTCGAGCACGAGAGGAGGCTCTTCACCTTGTATTCCTCGATCAGACGGTGGCGGAGAGAGACCGGAGTAGGCTGCCAGGCGAAATTGAACACTTCTTCGCGCGGGCGCACATTGCGCTCCGGATGGCGATGGCAATCGAGGCACCATTCCATCTTGAGTGAGCTCGTGCGCCAGAGAAGCGGCATCCGATCCACCCGGCCGTGACAGCTCACACAGCCGATGC
>JBIOUT010000234.1:0-3846 GCA_044867365.1 Candidatus Eiseniibacteriota bacterium
TCGGCCCGGCTCGCGGCGCCAGGCGCCGGAGCCCGGGCCTTTTTTTGTGGATTGCCGGCGACGCCGCTGGCCGCCCGTTGGCGCCCGCAGGGAATGGCACGAGGAGGATGGATTGGCTCGCTATCGAGTGGCTTGGCTTCCGGGAGACGGCATCGGCAAGGACGTCATGGAGGCCGCCAGGTTGGTGCTCGACACCATGAAATTCGATGCCGAGTATCTTCCCGGCGATATCGGTTGGGAGTTCTGGCGGAAGGAAGGGGACGCCCTTCCCGACCGCACCCTCGATCTCTTGCGCAAGACCGACGTCTGCCTTTTCGGCGCCATCACCTCGAAGCCGGCGGAGGAGGCGCAGCAGGAGCTCGATCCCGGCCTCCGATCGAAAGGGCTCACTTACTTCAGCCCGATCGTCCGCCTGCGGCAAGAGTTCAACCTCCATACCAATCTCCGACCGTGCAAGGCTTATCCAGGCAACCCGCTCAACCTGCGCGACGACATCGATCTTGTCGTCTTCCGCGAGAACACCGAGGGCCTCTATTCGGGGATCGAGTTCCATCCGGTACCCGAGGAGGTGATGGGGAGCTTCCTCAAGCACTCGGCCAAAGCCAAGCGATTCGGAACGGTGCCTCGCGATCAGATGGCGATCACCGTTCGTCTCCTCACCCGCAAGGGGTGTGAATCGATCGTCACTCAGGCGTTCGAGTACGCGCGCAAGCACAAGCGGAGATCGGTGACCCTGGTCGAGAAACCGAACGTTCTCCGAGAGACCTCGGGATTCATGGTGCGGATCGCCCGCGAGGTGGCTGCCAGCTATCCGGAGATTCCTCTGTCGGTGACCAACATCGACGCCATGTGCATGTGGTTGATCAAGAATCCCGAGAACTATGACGTCCTAGTGACGAGCAACATGTTCGGCGACATTCTTTCCGATCTCTGCGCCCAGCTGGTCGGCGGCCTCGGCTTCGCCTGCTCGGGGAACATCGGCGATCGTTATGCGGTCTTCGAGCCCACCCATGGCTCGGCTCCCAAGTACGCCGGCCAGTACAAGGTGAATCCATTGGCCATGCTCCTCACCACCCGGATGATGCTCGAATGGCTGGGTGAAGCGCCGGCGGCGGCTCGCCTGGAGAAGGCGATCGCCGCCGTCATCCGCGAGGGAGAGGTACGGACGTACGATATGGGAGGCAAATCCTCGACCCTCGAGATGGCGGAAGCGGTGGCGCGGAAGCTATAGCGCAAGTGGACGCTCGATGAAACTGCACGAGATCGAAGGTAAGGCACTCCTCGCCCGCGCCGGAGTTCCGGTTCCTGCGGGCTCCGCTGCGCTCACTCCCGAAGAGGTTCAGGCGGCGGCCGCCAAGCTGGGCAAGCCGGTCGTGATCAAGGCGCAGCTTCTGGCGCCGGGACGCGGAAAGAAGGGTGCGATCCGCTTCGCTGCGACTCTCGAGGAGGCAGCCGAGGCGGCGCGAGCTCTCCTCGGCGCAACCTTCGGCAACGAGACTTGCCGGCGGGTGCTGGTCGAGGAGCAGGTCGCGGTCGCCCGCGAGCTCTATGCATCGGTTCTCGTCGACTCCCGCCGGCGGCAGCTCCTCCTCTTGCTCGCCGCCGAAGGCGGCGGCGACATCGAGGAGCTCTTCGCGCGGGCGCCGGAGAAGGTGATCCGCCGCCACCTGCGCCCGCTCGCTCCCGTTCATCCCTTCCTCGGCCGGAGGCTCGCTCATGATCTCGGGCTCACCGGCGGAGCGATCAGCAAGGTGGGCACGGCCCTCACCGGCCTGGTCGAGGCGGCGCGCCGCTTCGAGGCGCGGCTTCTCGAGGTGAATCCCCTCGTCCTCACCGAGAGCGGGCAGGCGATGGCGGTGGACGCGGTGGTCAATCTGGACGAGGACGCCTTCTTCCGCCATCCCGAGTTCAAGGAGCTCGGGATCGAGATGGAGGAGGAGCGACCTCGCCCGCCGACGCCCCGCGAGATCGCCTCGGTCGAGATCGACAAGAAGGACTATCGCGGAGTCGTCCACTATCAGGACATCGATCCCGACGGCGAAGTGGGAGTCGTCTCGGTCGGTTCGGGGTTCAGCCTCACCCTCCAGGATCTTCTCCATCATTATTCGCTCAAGCCCGCCAATTTCTGCGACTGCTCGGGGAGCCCGCCGGCATCCAAGGTCTATCAATCGGTCAAGCTCGTGCTCTCGAACCCCAAGATACGCGGCTTCCTGTTCATGAGCGGAGTGGTCACCCAGGATCTCACCGTCACCGCCGAGGGGTTGGTGCAGGCTTATCAAGAGCTGCGCCCGGCGGTGCCTTTCGTGGTGCGGCTCGCGGGTAACCGCGACCGCGAGGCCTACACCATGCTCAAGGACGGCGGCCTCGAGCATGTCTACCGGCGTGAAGATCACATCGAGACCTGTGTCGAGAAGCTGAAGAGCCTGATGGGCGCCGAGGCGGTGGTGAGGCGATGAGCATCCTCGTCGATCAGAACACCAAGGCATTGATCCAGGGGGTCACGGGGGAATCGGGCCAACGCTTCGTCACCCGCATGACCGAATTCGGCTCGCCGCCGGTCGCCGGAGTCACCCCGGGGAAAGGCGGTCAGGAGGTGGCGCGAATCCCGGTCTACGACACGGTGGCCGAGGCTTGCCGCCATCATCCGATCGACTTCTCTTCGATCAATGTGCCGCCCGCCTTCGTCAAGGACGCGGTCATGGAGGCTCTCGACGCCGGGGTCCGCAAGATCTTCATCTACGCCGAGCGGGTGCCGCTCTACGATGCGATGGAGATGATGGATGCGGCCGACGAGCTGGGTGCGACGATCGTCGGTCCCAACACTCCCGGCATCGTCAGCCCGGGCAAATTCCGGCTCGGCGGCCTTGGCGGCGGCAAAGACTACGTGCGCGAGATCTTCACACCAGGACCTATTGGCCTGGTGTCGCGCTCGGGCGGGATGACCTCGACCATCGGCTTCACGCTCTCGCGCGCCGGGCTCGGGCAGACGACCGCCTTCGGCTGCGGCGGTGATGCGATCATCGGCACTCCCTTCGATCGCGCCCTCGCTCTCTTCGAGGCCGATCCCGATACCCGCTGTGTGGTGATGTTCGGCGAGATCGGCACGAGCTACGAAGAAGACGCGGCGGAGATGATCCGGGCCGGTGGCTGCACCAAACCGGTCGTCGCCTTCGTCGCCGGTCGCCATGCCTTGCCCGGCTTCCGCTTCGGTCATGCCGGGGCGCTCATCGAGCGCGGGCGGGGCACCTACGCCTCGAAAGTTGAAGCGCTGCGATCGGCGGGAGTGGCGATCGCGGAAACGATTCGCGACATCCCGGAGCGGGTGAAGGAAGCCCTCGCTCGCCGGGGCGCGCGGGGATGAGGGGATGACTTGATGCCCGGCGCCGCCTGGAAGACCGGCATCTCGCGCGTCGAGCCCAATCGGATCCTGATCCGCGGCTACGACATGAACGAGCTCATGGGGCGCCTCTCTTTCGGCGAGGCGGTCTACCTTTTGTGGGTGGGCGAGGCGCCGTCCCCATCGGTGGGGCGGCTCATCAACGCCATTCTCATCGCCTCGATGGATCACGGAGCGACCCCGCCCTCGGTGCTCGCGGCCCGCACCGTCGCCTCCTGCGGCGCGCCGCTCGGCTCGGCGATCGCCGCCGGGGTGCTGGCGCTCTCCAAGTATCACGGGGCGGCGATCGAGGATTGCCGGGCGATGCTCGACCGGGTGCTCGAGCGCGTCGCCGGCGGGATGACGCTCGACGCGGCGTGCGAAGCCGAGCTGGATGAGCTGGCGAAGAAAGGGGAGAGGGCATCGGGGCTCGGGCATCGCCTGCACACCCGGGATCCGCGGGTGGAGCA
>JBIOUT010000235.1:0-7747 GCA_044867365.1 Candidatus Eiseniibacteriota bacterium
CGAGAAAGGTGGCTGCGTCCTCGTCGTCGGCGACCGAGAGGCGGACCGCCTCGGCGCGCGCCAGCGCCCGCTCATAATGAGCGGCGGCGGACTCGCCGCGTCCGGAGTGCGCATTCGCGCGTGCGAGCCCGATCTCGGCCTGGGCTTCGAGCACCGGGTCGCCCATCTCGAGGGCGCGCTCCCGGACCTCGGCGAAATGGGCTTCGGCCTTCTCCGGTGAATCGACCAGGAGCAAGGATCCTTTGCTCTCGGCGGCTTCCGCCATGCCGATCGCATCGCCGATCGAGCGGGCGAGCGCATAGGCGGTATCGAGCAAGGCCGATGCCTCGTTGAGCCGGCCGGGGTTGTGTCCGCCGGCCGCTCGACATTGGGCAAGAAGCACGAGCGAGCGCGCCCGCCCGCGTTCCTCTCCTGCCGCGGCGAAGTCGGTGAGTGCAGTGTCGAGGAGCGCGGTGGCGCGTTCGATCTCACCGCGATGCCAAGCCACTCCCGCTAGATTGTGGCGATGGAACGCCGCTTCAGTATCGAGACCAAGTGAACTGAATCCGGCCACCGCCGCCCGGTAATGGATTTCCGCCCGCTCGCGGTCGCCGAGTCGATCGTGGAGCCGCCCCAGGTGTCCGAGAAGCGAAGCCTCCTCGCGGCGATCTCCGGCGCTCCGCGCCAGCTCGAGACCCCGCTCATAGTCGGCGAGCGCTTCCTCATATCGTCCCTGGTGGGCGTGGATGACCCCAATGCGGTTGTAGAGGTTCGCCCGCGGCTTGCCGGCGGCGAGCGCCCGTTGGTAATAGCCGAGGGCGAGCGTCAATTCACCGAGGCGATATTCCACTAGACCGAGCTCGGCATAGAGCTCGGCGGAGAGCGACGGGATGCGCATCTCGTCGGCGAGATCGAGCGCCTGGTTCAGGCGATCGAAGGCGACGGCGTAGCGGGCGGAGTCGGTCTCGAGACCGGCGATCGCCTTGAGCGTCTGTATTCGCGCCGCCGGATCGAGCTCGGCGGCGGCGAGCGCCGCTTCGAAGTCGCGACGAGCCCCTGACAGGTCGCCGCGAAGTTGCTTGAGCCGCCCGCGGGTGCGGAGCGATCTCCCCAGGAGGCGAGCGGTATCGGAGGTGCGACCCAGGTTGACCGCCCGCTCGGCGAGCTTCTCGGCCTCGGTGTAATCGCCGGCGCGCATCGCCGCCTCCGCCTCCTGGCTCAAGGCGCGGCTGGCGACTCGGAGATCGCGGGCGCGCTCCGCCGCGGCGGCGAGACGGGCGAACGCATGGCGCGCGCCGGCAAGATCGCCGGAGTTGGCGAGCGCTGTTCCCCGCCAGAGCTCGATGAAGCGGAGCGCCCCCTCGTCCCGGCGAAAAGCGACGACCGCATCCGCGAAGCGCGCCGCCGCCTTCTCGCGGTCGCCGGCGAAAACCGCCGACATCGCTCGCCCGGCGGCGATCCCCGGATCGTGCGGACGCAAGGCCGCGACGCTGTCCCAGGCCACCTGCGCAGGGCGTCCGGCGCGCAGAAAATAGATCGCGAGCACTCGATGCACGTCGGGGTGCGGGGAGGGGACGGAGAGCAAGCTGTCGAAAAGCGCCCGAGCCGGCACGAATCGATTGCCGTTGACCAGTCCCTCGAGACGATCGATGGCGACGAAGAACTTGGATGGAGGAGGCGGCGCGCCGCGAGCGCGATGGGCGATAAGCGGCTGAAGGAGGAGGAGAAGGAGAAGAAGACGAATGGGACCAAGGCGGACGCCCGGCTCCATGACGCCAAGGATAGCAGAGGCGCGTCCCCAAGACACAGGACGCTGGCGCAAAGCACGGCGCCCCGGCCCGAGTTGGGGCCGGGGCGCTGGAGACAGCAGACTGCGCTCGGAAGGACTAGCGGACGAGCACCATGCGGCGCGTCTGGCTTCCTTCCTCGGTGTCGAGTCGATAGAAATAAACCCCCGACGCCAGGTTCACGTTGTTCTGGTTCGTCCCGTCCCACGTGAACGTGTGCTTGCCCTCGGGGAGTATGCCGGAGGTCAGCGTCCTGAGCGTGCGTCCGTTGACGTCGGTGACAACGAGCGACACCTGCTCCGCCCTGAGCAGCTCGAAAGCGAGCTCGGTCGAGGGGAAGAAGGGATTGGGATGATTCTGCGCCAGAATGCTGCGCACCGACGGCATCGGGTTGCCGCGAACCGCGGTCACCACCTCATGGTAGACGAGCGGGCGGTAGAACATCAGGGTGCAACGGTTCCGGCGCGCCTGCTCGGGGGTGAAGTTCGTGTAGCAGGAGTCGTCCGAGTAATCCATGTAGTTCTGGATCGGATCGGGCCCCGGTCCACCCGGACAAGTCTCCTGACCGAGCGGACAGCCGAATGTCGGTTGGGCATCGCTCGGGGTGTCGCAGATGCGATCGCCCGAGGTGTAGCAGAAGGGCGGGAATTCGTTGGCGCAACCGCCCTCGAAGGTATGGAAGAGGCCGAGATAATGGCCGACCTCATGGGTGGCCGTTCTGCCCAGATTGTAGGGCGGGCCGATGGGCCCCGGACGCCCGAACGCCGACCACAGGATGACGACGCGATCGGCATCCGAACCGGCGCCTCCGCCGTTGGGGAGGAAGGGGACATAGCCGAGATAGCCGCTTGCCGAGTTGGTGTAGAAGTTGAGATAGCGGTTCGGATCCCATCTCAGGCTTGTCCAGTAAGATCCCTGATCGTTGAACCAGGTGTTGTTGGTGTCGCGGGTGATGCCGGTCGTCGGGTTGCCGTTGGGGTCGACCGTCGCGAGCGCGAATTGGACCGTCACATCGGTGCCGAACTGCCCGGGAGTGCCCGCCATCGCCCGGAAGTCCTCGTTGAGGACCGTGATCTGGCTCTGGACGAGCGCATCCGAGATTTGACCGGATCCACCGGTGTTCATGATTATGTGAACGACCACGGGAATCTCCCACACCACTCCCGGAGCGTATTCGGGCGGGGCGGGATTGGTGTTGCCCAACGAGCAGTCGGTGGGGTCGATGTCACCTCCGACTGGCGCCGGAGTTCCGCAACGCATGCCATTCGACCTGAAATAATCGGAATGTGTGTAGTCACTCCAGCTCGAGAACTTCTGGCCGTTGATCTCGATGGGAGTACGAGAATCGTCGCTCGCCGACGCAGGAACCTGGCCGATGAGTACGGCGAGGACGGCGAGTAGTATCGTCGCTCTCATGCTATCTCCTCGTGCGTAAGCAAAAGGTCCGTCCCAAAGCAGGTCGACTCTGACGATCTTGGGGACGGACAACTCCCGTCAGATAGTTTAGATGAATGACGCCCGCTGCGCAACCGCCGCTCAGGATCGGCGATGGGCGTACTTGGGCATCAGCGCCGGAAGGCCAGGGCGGCTCGTCCGGTGAGCCCGCGGCGATCCCCCACCGGTTGATTCCCGGGGTTGACGACGATCCGGCCCGATCTCGAGCATGGCTTCGATATTCGGGCGCGGGGTGTAGCGACAGCCGCCGAGGAGGCGCCATTGCCGCTCAACGATCCCCGACAGTCGGGATGGATCGGCGCCGGCCATGGTCGAATCGTTGGGATCCCAGGCGGCGCGGAGCCTTCCCTCGCCATGGTCGATGCGCTCGAGGATGCCGCTCAGAGTCCAATCACGCCCGAGGACCAGATCGCCGCGAGCATGAAGGACTCGGCTGTCCGGCCCTTCGGGGTAGCCGAGCGGCAGGCCCTCGTGATCGAAATTCCTGCCGTAATACGTCGAGTAGGTGTAGTTCCAGACCCTTGTCCACTCGAAGCGGAGCCGGGGCTCGCGAGTGTGATCTCCGACGGGTAAGACGGCGAGGCTGCCCATCTGATACCCGATCCGAGTGGGAACGTCGGAGGCTGCGGTGCCCACGTCGTCGACCAGGATCTCTCCGTAGAGATTGACGCCGGAGTGGGGGCTCACGGTGAAGTCGGCGTCCCACATGACATTGTTACGCACTGCAGGGTCGGTGGCGCGGACATCGTTGTCACGCACGAGGAGTCGGCCCACGATGGGGTAAGGGATGATCCCCGCGAGATAAAGAGGCTCGAAGCCGTTGCTGTTGTAGCGCGCCCCTTCGGCGAGCCCGATCCGAAGCCCCCCGATCGGCCGCCAATCCAGCCGGTGGAAGGCGACATAACGTCCCTCGGCGTGATTGAGGACGCCGTTGACGATGACCGCATGGAGCCTGCCGCCGAGGAAGCTCCGCGAAATCCGCAAATGCGTGAACGGGCGCGCGGTGGGCGAGAGGAGCAGGGATCCTGTCGCCCCCGGACCCCAACCCGGGCCACACAATCCAGGAGCAAGCGACGCCGAAGCGAGTGGAATCGGTGAGGACGAAACCGCGATCGGGCGCCCCCTCGGCCTGCACTCGCCATTGGGTCTCGACTCGGAACCACAGGTCCTCGTCCTCGAGATGGAAGAGCGGTTGCGGATAGTGTTCGCCACCCTCTTCAGCGAGCGCGGCTCCACCCTCATACTTTTCGATAACACCGATCTCGGGAGCAAAAGCGCGCAGCGCCCGCCGAAAACTGGGGTCGCCGGCAAGCTTGAGATCGGTGCGAAGCGCTTCGACGAGGGCCAAAGCCACATCGTGCCGCAGGAGCGGCCGGTCGTAGAGGGCCGCCAGACGAAGATGACCGCGGGCGGCCAACGCATCGAGGTCGGCGTGGATCGGATCGGCGACGGCGAGGGCATTGGGGGCTCGGGGTGGTGAGGGAGGTGGTCCGGGCTCGGCGCCGGCGACCGCGCAACCGGCGAGGATCATCACCGGGATCACAAGCGCAAGCCACCTCATCGCGGTCCTCCTTGGCCGGGGCACGGCGCATTCTCCTGCGCTCGTTATCGGCCGCGGAAGGCCGGCTCGTTAGCCCGGCTCGCGGTCTTCCGCTCAGGGAAAGAGGCGAGCCGAATTGCGATGAAGAATGTCGGACCGGGCGCTGGCCTCGAGATCGAGGGCGTGAAAGGCGCGCAGATTGGCGGCAAGGTCCGGGACGCTGGGCCCGGGCCAGTCGGTGCCCCACAGGGTCTTGGCGGCGATCTCCGACAGTCGGGGAAAATACTCGAGAAGCCGACGAGGCGGGATCCCCGATAAATCGATGAAGACGTTGGGGTGACGCCTCACCAGGAAGAAGCAGGTCTCCATCCACAGCGGCCGCCCGCCGTGGGCCATGATGATGGGAAGCTCGGGAAAGTCGACGGCGACGTCGTCGATGGCCATCGGATCGCAGTACTTGTTGCGCGCTCCTGGGAACACCGAGGTTCCGGTGTGGATCATGACCGGAAGAGCGCGAGCGATCGCCCGCTCGTAGATATCCGCGAGCCCCGGGCAATCGCCGCCGTCCCGATAGGCGTTGGGCGCGATCAGCTGATGCGGAGGATGGATCTTGATCGCCCGCACACCGAGATCGGCGATGCGATCGACCTCGCTGGCGGGATCGCGGGTGAAGCGGGGGTGGACCGAGCCAAAGGGAATGAGCCGATCGGGCGCCTTGCTGGCATAGTCGGTGACAAATTCGTTGACCTTCTCGGTGAAGCCCATGACATCGGGACTCACATAATTGATGAGCCCGGCTCGCGTGACGCCGGCATCATCCATGAGCCGGAGCAAACGCTCGGGGTCACGCATGATGGCGCGCAACTCATCGACGTCCGTCCGTCCGGCGGTCAATCGTTCGGCGGCCTCGGGCAAAAGCTCCTCCCAAGGCTGCACGTGGATATGGATGTCGGTCACGGTTTCACTGGCCATGAGCGCAAGGTATCATAGGCGTGCCGCCCGCAGTTCAGGATTGAGGTCGTTCATGGACACTGTGATCCAACCCGAAGACATTCTCCCGCTGCAGGCCTATGAGCAGGTCCGCGAGGAGCGCCGCCGGGCGATCATCGAGGAAAAACGCCACCGGCGAGTGGCGGTGGGGGAGTTCGTCACCTTCGTGTTCGAGAATCGAGCCACCGCCCTCTTTCAGATCCAGGAGATGCTTAGAGCGGAGTCGATCAGCGATCCGGCGGCCATACGGCAGGAGATCGCGGCTTATGACATCATGGTGCCGCGGCAGGGAGAGCTGCGCGCCACCATGCTGATCGAGATCGACGATCGTGAGCGCCGCCGGCAGGAGCTCTCCCGCCTGGTCGGAATCGAGAAGACCGTGAGCATCGAGGTCGGTGAGTATCGCATTCCCGCCGAATTCCATTTCTGGCGGGAAACCGAGACGGCGGCGAGCCCGGTCAACTATGCCATCTTCCGTTTTGCGCCGGCGGCGGCGGCGGCGTTCGCCGATGTGAAGATTCCCGCCCGGATCGCCATCACTCATCCCTCCTATCCCGCTGCGGTTCCCTTCACTTCCGAGGTTCGCTCCGTCCTCGCGCGGGAGCTGGGAAAGGGGGTCGCTTCCGCTCCTTCCGTGCCGAGATCGGGCCGCGCGCGGCGGCGGGTGACCCTCATCCCCGGCGACGGCATCGGCCCCGAAGTGACGGGAGCGGCGGTACGGGTCCTCGAGGCGGCGGGTGCGGCGATCGAGTGGGAAGAGGTCGAGGCCGGCGAGCGTGCGATCGCCAAGGTCGGGACGCCGCTTCCCGAGGCGGTTCTCGAGTCGATTCGCAGAAATGGGGCGGCGCTCAAGGGTCCGGTGACCACGCCGATCGCTTCCGGCTTCGCGAGCGTCAACGTCGAACTCCGCAAGCAGCTCGACCTCTATGCCAACGTTCGCCCGGCGCGCAATGTGCCCGGAGTGCGTACGCCCTTCACCGAAGTCGACATCATCGTCGTCCGCGAGAACACCGAGGGCATCTACTCGGGCCTCGAGCACCTGGTAACCGCGGGCGTCGTCGAAAGCCTCCGCATCATCACCGAGCGCGCGTCAACCCGGATCGCCGAGTTCGCTTTCCAACATGCTTCCAGGCTCAAGCGACGGAAAGTCACCGCCGTCCACAAGGCCAACATCATGAAGCTGGGCGACGGATTGTTTCTCGAGTGCGTCCGGCGCGTCGCCAAACGTCATCCCAACATCGAGTACAGCGAGATGATCATCGACAACTGCTGCATGCAGCTCGTCATGCGACCGCAGCAGTTCGATGTCCTCGTCATGGAGAACTTTCACGGGGACATCATCTCCGATTTGTGTGCCGGTCTGGTCGGCGGCACCGGAGTGGTGCCGGGCGCCAATCTCGGGGATGGGATCGCGGTGTTCGAAGCCATCCATGGCAGCGCTCCCGACATCGCCGGACGCAATCTGGCTAATCCGACCGCAGTCGTCTTCTGCGCCGTCGAGCTGCTCCATCACATCGGGGACCACTCGACGGCGAAGCGGGTGTTCGAGGCCACCTGCCGAGTTCTGGCGGAAGGCAAGACCGTCACCCGTGACCTCGGCGGCAAGGCCACCACGACCGAGATGTGCGATGCCATCATCGCCGCTCTCGGCTCGGTGGCAGCCGCCGTCTCGTGAAACGGAGGCAAGGGAATGGCCTGGATCGAGACTCATATGCCGGCGCCGGAGCATCCCGCGCTCTTGGCGGCGCTCGACGACGCCCGCAAGGGCTATCCGCCGGAGTACAGCCCGGCGCGGCTCGCCGAGTCGCGAATGCCCGATGCCGTCAAGCAGGACAGCATCGTTCTCTCGCATTGATTGATTCCAGCCGTGCTCCGGCACATGTTCGCCGGTTATGCGGCGATGCTCGATCCCAGTCTGCCGTTATCCCGTCGCGAGCACGAGATGATTGCGGCCACCGTTTCGGTCCTCAACGATTGTTACTATTGAATTGAATCG
>JBIOUT010000236.1:0-4932 GCA_044867365.1 Candidatus Eiseniibacteriota bacterium
CGAGGAGCAGGCTGCCGGTGACCCCGGGCCCCCAGGCCAATCGATCGCGCCCGAGGATGAGGTCGGCGTAACGGGTGTGGAGACCGGCGTAGACCCGATCCTGGAAGATGATGATGTCGGTGTCGGCGACCAGCGGATCGCCGAACTCGCGGCCCTGGGGAACATCGGCGACATAGAGCTCCTCGAAGAGATGGAGATTGGGCCATACGATCCAGGAGAAGCGGAAGCCGGCGCGAGTCGAGTCGGTGAGAACGAAGCCGCGGTCGGGCGAGGCTTCGGATTTGAAGTGGGCGAAGGCCGACACCTGGAGGCGGCTATCGGCATCGCCGAGCTCGATGAGCGGCCGGCGAGGCCTGGCGCTCGGGTCGAGCCCGCTCGCCCGCAGTGGATCGGCGAGGGCCCACTTGACCCGGGCGAAGGCGGGATCCCGGCGCGCCGCGACTCCCGGCGTATCGGCGCGGGCGATCGCCGAAGCGAGCGCGAAGCTCGACAGCGGTCGGGCGGTGAGCCCAGGGATGATCACTCCACGCGCGGCGAGGATCCGAAGGTCGTCGTAAAGCGGATCGGCAACCGGCACCGCCACCGGAGGCGAGGGGCGAGGGGATGGCCCGGGTGGAGCTGCCTCTTCGGCATGCAACGGCGCGCCGGCGCCCGCCTGAAGGCCCCAGAGGCCGAGTAACAGGAAGCTGGGCAAACGCCGCATGCGCGCCATGTTAGGTAGCGGGGTGGGGCGGGTCAACGGGCGGTGCCCAGGTGCGGTGCTCATCATCAACTGTGTCACCGCGACTACATTCCTGGCGAGCGACGGGCGGAGTACAAAGCCGATGTTTCAGCGGAAGCGCAGCGCCAATGTTTCAGCGGAAACATCCGCCCCCGGTTTGACCCTTCCCTCGACGCCGTGCTAGCGTGACTCCATGGGGTCTCGGATCGCGCCGGGACCCTTCTCCATATCGTCGGAGGTTGGCGGTGCCGGTCCTCGAATCCATGCTGGGGGTGAAGCCGGAAGGGGCGTACCAACCGGGGCCGGTCGAGGCGCGCGCGCGCAAGCTGTGGCGCGACCTCGATCTCTTCCGGGCGGATGCGACCTCGAATCGCCCGCCCTTCACCATCATGATCCCGCCGCCCAATGTGACCGGCAGCCTGACCATCGGCCACTGCCTCAACAACACCCTCCAGGACGTGATCATTCGCCACCGGCGGATGAGCGGCTACGAGGCCCTCTGGCTCCCGGGCACCGATCACGCCGGGATCGCCACCCAGAACGTCGTCGAGCGCAAGCTGCTTGCCGAGGGGAAGACCCGCCACGATCTCGGACGGGAAGCGTTCGTGGCCGAAGTCTGGCGCTTCAAAGAGGAGCAGCAGGGCCGCATCCGCGCCCAGCTCGACGCCCTCGGCTGCTCCTGCGACTGGTCGCGCGAGCGCTTCACCCTCGATCCGGGGCTGTCGCGGGCGGTGCGCAAAGCATTCGTCACCCTCTATGTGAAGGGGCTCATCTATCGCGGCGATTACATCGTCAACTGGTGCCCGCGCTGCCAGACGGCGCTCTCGGACGAAGAAGTCGATCGCAACGACGAACAGGGCACCCTGACCACCATCCGTTATCCGCTCAAGGACGCCGAGGGGTCGGTCACCGTCGCCACCACCCGCCCCGAGACCATGCTCGGGGATGTAGCCGTCGCCGTGCATCCTGAGGACGATCGCTACCGTCATCTTGTGGGTAAGAAGGCGGTCCTCCCCCTCCTCGGGCGGGAGATTCCGATCATCGCCGATGCGAGCGTCGATCCGACCTTCGGCACCGGCGCGGTCAAGGTCACGCCGGCGCATGATCCCAACGACTTCCTGATCGGCGAGCGCCATGCGCTTACCCCGATCGTGGTGATGGCGGGGGACGGGACGATGAACGAGAACGCCGGACCCTTCGCCGGCCTCGATCGTTTCGTCGCTCGCGAGCGGATAGTGAGCGAGCTCAAGAGCCAGGGCCTCATCGCCGATGTGCGCGAGCACATGATCCCTCTCGGCCGCTGCCAGCGCTGCGGCACCGTGGTCGAGCCGATGCTCTCGCGGCAATGGTTCGTGCGCATGCGTCCGCTCGCCGATCCGGCGCTCGCCGCGGTGACCTCGGAGCGGGTGCGCTTCCAGCCGGAACGATGGGTAGGCGTCTATCGCCATTGGATGGAGAACATCCGGGATTGGTGCATCTCGCGGCAGCTGTGGTGGGGGCATCGCATTCCCGCGTGGACCTGCGCAGGGTGCGGCGAGCTCCTGGTGGCCGAGGACGACCCGCCGCGCTGTCCGAAGTGCGGCGGCGCTCTTCATCAAGATGAGGACGTGCTCGATACCTGGTTCTCTTCATGGCTATGGCCCTTCTCGACCCTGGGCTGGCCGGAGCGAACCCGGGATCTCGAGAAGTTCTATCCGACTCAGTTCCTGTCGACCGGGCCCGACATCATCTTCTTCTGGGTGGCGCGGATGATCGCCGCGGGAATCGAGTTCACCGGCAAGGTGCCGTTCGACAACGTCAACTTCCACGCCATCGTTCGCGATCCCGAGGGACGAAAGATGTCGAAGTCGCTCGGCAACTCGCCGGACCCTCTCGATGTCATCGCTGCAGGCGGCGCCGACGCTCTCCGTTTCACCCTCATGCTCCTCACTCCGCCGGGGCAGGACCTTTACTTCGCCGCCGAGCGCATCGAGACCGGGCGGCACTTCGCCAACAAGCTGTGGAACGCAGCGAAGCTGGTCATCGGCGCCCTCGAAGGAGTGGAGGCAGGCGCGGGGCTTGCGGATGACGCCTCCCTCCAGCTCGAGGACCGCTGGATCCGGTCGCGGCTCGCTGCGGCGCGGGACGAGGTCGAGGCCGCTCTCACCGCCTATCGGGCGCAGGACGCCGCCAAGGCCATCTACGAGTTCGTCTGGCACGAGTTCTGCGACTGGTACCTCGAGCTGATCAAGGGAAGGCTCTACGGCGGCGATGCGATTGGACGGAATACGGCGCGGCTCGTGGCGTACGAGGTGATGGAGATCTCGCTCAGGCTGCTCCATCCGATCATGCCCTTCGTGACCGAGGATCTGTGGCAGCGCCTGCCCCATCAGGGGGAGTCGATCGCTGGCGCGCCGTGGCCGGCGCCGATGGAGCGGAACCGCGAGGCGGAGGACGAGATGGGGTTCCTGATGGACGTCGTGGTCGCGGTGCGCAACATCCGCTCGGAGATGAACGTGCCGCCGGGCCGCGAGGCCGAGGTCATCGCCCGCGCGAGTGGGAGGGAGGCGGCGCTCCTCGAGCGGGGGAGGGGGGTGCTGGCTTCGCTCGGGCGGGCGCGCCTCAAGGTGTCCTCGACCGCCGCCCGGCCGCCGGCCGCGGCGACCGGGCTCGCGCGGGAGACCGAGCTCTTCGTGCCGCTGGCCGGGCTCATTGACCTCGAGGTCGAGCGACGGCGATTGCGTCGCGATCTCGAGAAGGCCGAGCGCGAGCTCGATGGCGCCCGCCGGCGTCTGGCTGCTCCGGCGTTTCTCGCCAAGGCCCCGCCGGCGGTGGTGAATCGCGAGAATGAACGGCTGAGCGAGCTCGAGGCGACCCAGGTAAAGCTGACGCGGCTACTCGAGTCTCTCGATCAGCCCTCCTGAACTCTCTCCCCGAGGAGGCAATTCGGCATGCGGGCGACCTTCGCCCTTCCTTTGCTGCTCGTCCTCGCTGCCGGCTCGGCGCCGGCCGCCGCGCGCGAGCTGGCCGTCACCGTCTACAACCAGGATCTCGGGGTCATTCGCGAGCGCCGCTCGGTGGACGTCGAGCGCGGGAAATCGACGATCCGGATCACCGACGTCGCCGAGAGAATCGATCCCACCTCGGTGCATCTCGAAGGAATCGAGGTCATCGAACAGAACTTCGCCTTCGATCTGGCTAGCGCCGACCGGATCCTCCATCGCTATCTCGGCGAGACGGTGGATGTCATGGCCAAGGAGGGCCGGAGTTACCGCGGGAAACTCTTGAGCTTCGACCCGGCGGGCTTCGTTCTCGGCGGCGCCGACGGAGGCGGCGAGGAAGTGACCATCGTCAGCCGCGAGGGAATCCTCGACATCCGCTGTCCCTCGCTTCCCGCCGGGCTCATCACCCGCCCGACTCTCATCTGGACGGTGGAGAGCGGGAGGAGCGGCAAGTCCGACATCGAGATCTCGTACATGACGTCCGGGATGAGCTGGCACGCCGAGTACGTGGCGGTGGTCGCGGCCGATGACCGGGCGATGGATCTCTCGGGGTGGGTGTCGGTCGACAACCGCTCGGGAGCAAGCTACCCGGAGGCCAAGCTCAAGCTCGTCGCCGGCGAGGTGCATCGCGCCACGCCGCCGGTCGTCCCGTTGGCCGACATGATGGCCAAGGAGGAGCGAGCGGCGCCGCAGTTCGTCGAGCGCGGTCTTTTCGAGTACCACATCTATGTCCTCGAGCGACCCAGCACGCTCGCCGACCAGGAAATCAAGCAGATCTCCCTCTTCACCGCCGCCCACGCCCCGGTCAAGAAGATCCTCGAGTACGACGGGATGATGGCCCCCGATCGGGTGAAGGTGACGCTCGAGACCGAGAACAAGCCGGAGCTAGGGCTCGGTATGCCGCTTCCCGCGGGCACCGTGCGGGCGTTCAAAGCGGATGAAGACGGGAGGCTCGAGTTCGTGGGTGAGGACCTCATCGGTCATACCCCGCGCGGCGAAAAGGCAAGGATCGTCATGGGGGCGGCCTTCGACGTCACCGGCGAACGGATCGTCGCCGACCACCGGCGGATCTCCGATCGGGTCTACGAGGAGACGATCGAGATCAAGCTCCGCAATCACAAGAAGGAGCGAGTCGAGGTGGTCGTGGTCGAGCACCCGCCGGGGAGCTGGGAGATCACCCAGAGCTCGCATCGCTACGAGAAGAAGGAAGCCAACAAGATCGAGTTCAAG
>JBIOUT010000237.1:0-6289 GCA_044867365.1 Candidatus Eiseniibacteriota bacterium
GAGATCGACCAGACGTGTCCGAAGGGGTCGGTCAGCGTTCCGACCCGATCACCGTAAAACTCGTCCTTGACGGGCCGGGTCTCCTTCGCCCCGGCGGCGACGGCGCGCTTGAACCACTCGTCGACATCGGTGACATAGAGGAGAGTACTTACCGGCGTGCCACCGAGCGATTGGGGACTGCGGTATCCCATTTCCGGATGCTCATCGGCGAGCATGATGGGCGAGTCGCCGATCTTGAACTCGGCATGGGCGATCCTGCCGCTCGGATCGGGGAAACGCATCAGCTCCTTGGCGCCGAAAGCCTTCTGATAAAACTGAAGCGCCTTTGCCGCATCCTTCACGATGAGATAAGGGGTCGCGGTATGGTAGCCCTCGGGAACAGGTTTGACTGCCATGCTGTCACCTCCATGTTCAAGGTTGAATCCCTTCCGCCCATGAAATCGAAAACCACATCGCCGCATCGGGCCGCGCGCTCCATCCGCGGATGGCCCCGATCGCCTGGGTGAAGTGAAGAATGTCCAGGCCTGCGCCGATGATGCCCGACTTCGCCGTCTCGAGTATGACGATCAGATTCTCGATATAGAGATGATACCTCGCTGCTCGTAGGCGCGCATGTAAGCATGCCATACCCGGGCGAATCCCGGAGGTTCCGGCCATAACCGCATCGTGTCGTGGTTGTCATCTTCGAGGATGATTCTGCCGCCGGGATGAACCGCCGCACCATCCCCTGGACCACCGCCAGCGGATCGCTCACATGCTCGAGCAAGAGTCAGCGACGCCGAGAACCTAACGTCTGCCTGAGGAGATCGAGCTCGCCCGAAACAGCCTGGATGAATGGATGCGGGTCCGCCGCTTGGCTCTCGAGATGAGCGGAGATCTCGTGCTCGCCTGCTTCGAGACGGGCGAGCTCACCATCGAGCGCCGACACCGCCGCGGCATCGGCGGCCAGACGAAAGGTGGCGATCGCCTGGGCGAGAAAGGACACCGTTCCGTGGAGCACCATGTAAGCGGGGCGCCGGCCCTCGCGGATGAACGGAGAGTTCCGGATGACGTGGGGAGCAGGAAGAATGTCGGCGACATTCGCGATCTCGTAGACGAGGAGATGCGCCGCCTCGTGGACGAGAACCTCGGCGATTCCGGCGGCATCGGTGCGCCGGCGGCCGAGGATGACCACACCCGGGAGCTCACTCTCGGTCTTCGAGTGGAGATCGAGATTCGGGTCGAGGAGCACCCGGTGCACGAGTCCCGTGACCAGTTCATGCCCGGCCGGCCAGGCGGTGGCGAGCCGGCCTGGCGCCTCGGCGAGCGCTTGGTCGTAGGCTCGGTCCCTGTCTCCCACGACCTCGATGGCGGTTTCGGGAAGCCGTGGAATGGAATCGAAGCCGGGTGGAGGTGGGCCGCCTGCGGCAGCGGCCAGGAGATCGCGGCGCCGGACCGACACAATCTCGTCGCCGTTTTCTGCGGTTAGGCGCAATTCTTCACCAGAGGCGACGAGCCGGACGCGTCGTCCATCGATCTTCGAGGTCAGGCTCAGTCCGCTCCCTGGGAACGGCACCCTGCCGTCACCGTAAACCAGGAGCCAGAGGGCGCCCCGTTCGCTTTCTTCGCTCTTGAGCCAGGGAATGGCGAGCTGGTTCCACATCGCCTGGACCTGCACCGGAAGCGCCGCATCCGACGCCGCTCTTGGATCGAGGGCCCAGAGGAGGCGAGCGAGCCAGCGCCGGAAATCAGGGGCAAGGAGGAGGCGATCGCGGTCGCTCTTGTCGAGTGCCGCAAAGCCGGCACGTAGCGGCGGATTGTCCCAGCTCTCCTCGATTCTGCGGGCTTCGATGGTGGCGAGCGCGGAATCGAGCCGCGCCGACTCCCGCGCCCGCAGATGCGGCGCCAGTGTCTGTGGCGCGAAGCGCGATCCGGCGCCGAAGAGCGGGCCGTCGCCGGGAAGGATCCGGGCAGCGGTCATTGTTCGGATCCTTGCGGTTGTCCGCGGACGGCCACCACGACTCCGGCAAGGATCAAAGCTCCTCCGGCCAGGCTCATCATGGGAAGACGCTCTCCGAGCAGAATCGCGGCAAAGACGAGGGCGAAGAGCGGCTCGGTCGCATAGATCACTCCGGCTCGCACCGCGGTTGTCTCCTTCTGCCAGCGCATATGGATGAGAAGCGCGCCGGCAGTGGCCGCGATCGAGTTGAAGGCGAGTCCGCGCAGGAGCCGGGGCGTCCACGCGACGTGCGGAGTCTCGAACAGCGATAGAACGCCGGCGGCGATGGCAGTGGTGGCGATCGCGGGCCACATGAGCGGCCACGGCTCATGTCGTCGCGACCAGACCTGGAGCGCCACGACCTCGAGCCCGAACACCACCGCGCAGCCCAGGGTCAAGAGATCGCCGGCGTCGAGGCGCAGATTCTCCGGGCGAGTGAGGAGGCCGATACCGGCGGCGGCAAGCAGCGAGCCGATGATCCCCGCCAGGGGCGGCGGCTGGCGCACCCATAGCCAGGCGAAGAAGGGGACGAAGAGCACATTGGTGCCGGTGAGGAAGGCCGACTTGGCGGCGGTGGTGAGGCGAAGACCCATGGCCTGGAGGGCGAACCCGGCGGCGAAGAGTCCGCCGAGAAGGATACCGGCGCGGGCGGCTTGGCGGCGGATCGCCAGGCGTCCGAGCAGAAAGGGGGAGAGGATGATCGCCGCCAGCCCGAAGCGCATGGCGATGAAGGCGAGGGGAGTGGAATCGGCCAGTGCGTCCTTGGTCAGGGGGAAGGTGAGCCCCCAAGTCGCGGTGATGAGGAGAAGAATGACTTCGGCGCGCCGGGAGTGAGCACCGGGAATGTCGCCGTGCGCACGGGGAATGTCGCCGCCGGTCACTTGGGGGCGAGTCCGTAGGCCTCGCGCACCAGCTCGAGCGGGTGGCGCGGTTTCACTCCGATGCCCTGCTCGATGCGAAGGGCGGCGAGCGGGCAATCGCTCGCCACGATGTCGGCGCCCGCGGCGCGAATTCCTTCGAAGAGCTTGCCCGCCGTCTTCATCGACAGATCGTAATACTGCTGCTTCATCCCCCAGGTCCCGTCCATCGCCGAGCATTGGGCGACGACTTCGACTTCACAGCCGGGGATGAGCTCGAGCAAATCACGGGCTTTAAGCCCGATGTTCTGGTCACGCAGATGACACGGGGCATGATAGGCGATCTTCTGCGGCCGCGCCCCTTCGAACCGTGTGGCCAACCTTCCCTCGCCATGGAGCTTCATCATGTATTCGCAGGCATCGAAGGTCCGCCCGGCCACCGCCTCCGCTTCGTTCCCCGGAACGAGCCGCGGGTATTCCATCTTGATCATCCGGCTGCAGGTCGGCCCCGGAATCACGATGTCGTAGCCCCGAGCGACCCAGGGAGCGAGCGAACGCAGGTTGTCGCGCGCCATGGCCAGGGTGCGCTCGACGTCGCCGCCGTCGAGAGCGGGCATCCCGCAGCAGCCCTGTTCCGGCCGCACGATCTCCTGGATTCCCTGCTGCTCGAGCACCTGGACAAGCGCTTTTCCCTGCTCCACTCGGTAGTAGTCGACCGAGCAGGTGGAGAAGAGTGCGACGCGCCCCGTGGCCGGCGCCTGACGAGGGCGGATGTTGGAGACCGATGGCGCCGCCTCGGCAACCGGCCGTTCTGAGCGTTCCCTATGTTGTGCGAACCACTGGGGGAATGTGCGGCGCTGGAATTCCGGCATGTTCATCCGCCGATGGATGCCGACCATCTTCTCGATCAGCAGTCGAATCAGCGGGTTCTTGATCGCCCAATTGGAAAGGGTCGCGGTCGCCGTGCCGATCCTGCCGACGAGGGTCGTGCTACCGAGGGCGCGGTCCTGCACGGTGACGCCCCGCTCCCGTGCATCGAGGTTGCGGGCCCGCTGCAGCAGGCGCGGGAAGTCGAGGTTGAAGGCATGCGGGGGAGTGTAGGGGCAGCGGTTATAGCAGAGCTTGCACTGATAACAGAGGTCGACGACCCGCTGCTTCTCGGCAACCGTCAGGCCGGCGGTCTCGTTCTCGTGTCCGTCGACGGCGTTGAAAAGGGCCGGAAAGGAAGGACAGAGATTGAAGCAGAGCCGGCAGCCGTGGCAGACATCGAAGATCCGGTCGACCTCGCGGCCGAGGTGCTCCCGATTCCAGTATTCCGGAGCATGGAGGTCGTACATCCGGGTCTTGCGCTTCTAACTCGTCTTCTCCTGAGCTCCGCCCCGCCCCGGGCCGGACTCAATCGAGCTGACCGAGACCTTTGGTGAAGCGCCCGGCGTGAGACTTCTCGGCGCGGGCCAGGGTCTCGAACCATTCCGCGATCTCGGCGAACCCTTCCTCCCTGGCGGTCCGCGCCATGCCCGGATACATCTCGGTGTATTCGTACGTTTCGCCGGCGATCGCCGCCTTGAGGTTCTTGGCCGTATCGCCGAACGGCTCGCCGGTCGCCGGATCGCCGACCGGCTTGAGGAACTCCATGTGTCCGTGAGCATGTCCGGTTTCTCCCTCGGACACGTCGCGGAAGAGGCCGGCGATATCGGGCCGCCCTTCGATATCGGCGACCTTGGCGAAGAAGAGATAGCGGCGATTCGCCATCGACTCTCCGGCAAAGGCTTCCTTCAGATTGGCTGCGGTCTTCGTTCCATTGAGGGTCGGCACGACAGTTCTCCTTTCCCAGGCAACAGATCACTCGGCGACATGAATTGTCTCCCTCTCGAGGTCGCCGCCGTCTCGGACAATTTTGCCATCTCGAAGGCCGGGGTGCGCCGTCGGAGCGGCCATAATAAATAGAGGCGCGTTTAGAATCACTAAAGAACTATCTCGACTATTGCTTGGTTCCTGTGCTGTCGATCGAATGCTCTAGATTACGGATTAGCAATAGGATATCGGGATCACCCGCAGCTCGCAGCTTGGCGGCCTGGAGAGCGCTTCGTGCGGAATCAGGCCTCCCTGCTGCCCGCTCCGCCTCCGCCAGCCTGATCCAACTCGGCGCTTCGCTGGGCGCGAGCGCCGCCGCCTGCCGCAAGGCCGCCGCCGCCGGTTGCGGCTGGCCCAGCCGGAGCAAGCTCTCCCCGAGACCCGACCACCCGGCGGCAGAGCGCGGCGCAATCCGAACCGCGCGCTCGAAGGTGCGGGCGGCATCGGCCGATCGACCCGCCAGCAGATAGGCGGCTCCCAAGTTGTAGCACGAGACCGGGTCGCCCGGCTCCGCCGCGACCGCTCGCTCGAAGGCGGCTATCGCCTCGTCCCCTCGGCCCTCGCCGGCCAGCGCAATCCCCAGATTGATGAATGCGGCAGCACGGTCGATGCGAACGAGATTGAGGTTCACGACGGCGGTGAACCCTACGAGAGCGAGGAGCGGGAATCCGACACTTCGGAGGAGGGCGGATGGCCGGCCGCGGAGCCCCATTCGAATGCGCCGCACGAGATCGACCGCTACGAACGCGGCGAGCAGGATGAGCATGGGGATTGCCGGAGCACGATAGCGCGCGGTCACGAAGAAAAGGACGACGCTCAAGGTGAAGGCGGCGACAAATGACGAGAGCAAGAGCATGGCATCCCGCCTTCGCCGGTCTGGAGCGGGCATGGCGAGAATCCCCAGGCCGAGAAGGGCGAGCGGCCCGACGACGGCGAAACCAGGGAGCGGCCAGCGCAGGATCGGCACGAGCTCGCGGTAAAGCTCGGGATCCTCGATCTGCGCGATCTCGGCGTGATTCCAGAAGAGGAGGAGCTTGCGTCCGAGGATGCGGAGGGCGCGCCCGGGCTCGCGCCGCACGTAGTCGAAAGCTCGCTCGGTGTAGAAGGCCGAGACTTCCGAGGGTTTGAGATTCCGGCCGCGCGCCGCTTCGGCCACCCGCTTTCCGGGAAGATCGTTGATCACCCAAGACACGTCGACCGGGATGTTCACTTCCGCCGCCCGCGCCACTTGATCGAGCGGGATGTAGGTGCCGCGGCCGATGGAATTGTTGCCGATGAAGAGGTTGAGCCCGCCGTTCGAGCTGATGAGCACCCGATCACCGCCGACGAGGGCGTTGCGAAGCGTGACCGGGAAGATGGTGAGTACGAGGCCTGCGGTGAAGGCGAGGATCGAGCGGAACCGCCGCCCGCTGCGCGCTCCTGCTTGGACATTCCCATTGTCTCGAGCTCCCCAACCCAGCCAGAGAAGGGCGGACGGGACGAGGAGGAGAAGGCTAGCTCGTCCGAGCGCAGCGAGCCCGAGAAGAAAGCCTGCGATCGCGGGCCGCCAACTCCCGGAGCTGTTCCGTACCCCGGCGAGAACGAGCAAGGCGGCGAGGAG
>JBIOUT010000238.1:0-5613 GCA_044867365.1 Candidatus Eiseniibacteriota bacterium
GCATGGTCCTCGCCAAGTAGATTCACCGGCGTTTGCCCCCCGAGAGGGAACTCATGAAACCAACGACCCTGGCGCTTGCCGCCCTGGCGATGCTGATCGTTCCGGCGGCGGGTTTGGCCCAGCTGCCGCCCGAGAACGTCGTCTTGCTCAAGAATCTCGATCGCGGCGAGGAGTACAGCGGCAACTGGGGCTACACCTCACCCACCGGGATCGAGCTCGCCATCTCGGGCACCGAATCGGGAACCACGTTCATCGACGCCAGCGATCCGGTGAACGCCCACGAGGTCGGATTCATCCCCGGTCCGCATTCGATCTGGCGGGAGATGGCGACCTATGGCCACTATTGCTACATCGTCACCGAGGGGCAAGGGGCGGCGCTGCAGGTGGTCGACCTGGCCGATCCCCTCAACCCTTCACTCGTCGCCACTCTCAATCCTCCGCAGTTCTTCTACGCCACTGCGCACGAGATCAAGGTCGATCAGCAAACCGGCTACTGTTATGTCGCCGGCACCAACGCCGGGCTCATCATCCTCGATCTCAATGCCAACCCGACCAATCCACCACTCCGCGGGACATGGAATGTGAACTACGTCCACGACCTGTCGCTCAAGAACGGCAAGGCTTACTGCGCCTCGATCTACGACGGCATCGTCTATGTCCTCGACGTGAGCCAACCGGGAACGCCGCCGATCCTCGGCCAGTGGACCTATCCGAACGCCTTCACCCACAACACCTGGCCCACCGCCGATGCCCACTATCTGGTGACCACCGACGAGAACACCGGCGGCCACCTGCGAATGTGGGACATCAGCAACTTGGCGCAGGTGTCGCAAACCGATGAGTACATCCCGCTCAGCGGCTCGATCGTTCACAATGCCTACCTCCGCGGCCGGTATTGCTTCATGTCGTACTACCTGGACGGCCTGCGGGTGGTGGATGCCGCCGATCCTAACAATCTGGTTTCGGTCGGCTCGTACGACACGAGTCCCTTGTCGGGGCCCGATTACGACGGCGCTTGGGGATGCTATTGCTTCGCCGCCGATCCTCGGATCGTCTACATCTCGGACATCTCGACCGGCACCTACATCCTGCGCTTCGATGCCCCGGGTGGAACGGCGGTCGAAGAGCCGGCCGATGGTCCCACGGCGCTCCATCCGGTCTTCCTCGGCAACTTCCCCAATCCCTTCCATCCGTCGACCGAGATTCGTTTCGAGCTGGCCGAGCATTCGCCGGTGAAGCTCGGAGTTTTTGACGCTGCGGGGAGGGCGGTGCGCCTGCTGGTCGATGGGTCGCTCCAAGCCGGACGGCAGTCGGTGGCTTGGGATGGGCGCGACGATTCCGCCCGTCCGGTGGCGAGCGGGGTCTACTTCTATCGTCTGGAGACGCCGGGGTTCAGCGACTCACGCCGCATGATTCTCGCTCGGTAACAACTCGAGCTTCGCCGCCTGCGGCTCGACCCCGAAGAGTCGGAGCACCGCGAGCGCCCCTGTGCGCGCCGCGCCGACCAGAAGGCCGCGATCGGTCGTCCACCGGGAGACCGGGAATTCCGGCGGCGGAGCGACACAGGCGAGATGGACGCGCGCGCCGGATCCGGCATGCCGCAAGAGGTCCAGCGCCCGAGCGAGATCTCGTTCCGCCGCGCGCCAAGCCTTGGCGAGGGCCGGCGCCTTCGTCCAACCGATCGAGCGCACGATCAGCCAGCGGAGCCACCCGGGCGGCGGGCTCCATGACGTGGCGAGCGGCCGGCTCAAAAGCACCAGGATGTCGGTCGAGCCGTCGCCGATCGCGTCGAGAAGCGGCACCGGAGCAAGCAGCCCGCCGTCCAGATAGCGTTCCCCCCGGAAGAGGACGGGCCTCCGGTAGACGAGAGGCATGGCGGCGGATGCCTTGAGCAGGGCGAGCAGATCCGGCGCCCGGTCGATCTCGTGCTGGACCAGGCGCTCGGCGCGGGCGCGATGGGGGCTCGTGACATAGCTCGTCAATCGAATCGGGCTCCCGAGCACCGCCTCGAGATCGAGTCGCTTCCGCCGGCCCACCACCTCGTCGAAGCAATAGTCGATATCGGCGGCGCTCCCCGCGAAGATCCGGCGAAAGTCGATGAAGGTGCGATTATTGATATCGGAGGTGTAGATCGAGGTGCCGAGGGCGATCTGGTCGGCGAGGAAATAGGCGGCGTTGACGGCGCCGCCCGACGAGGCGTAGATCGCATCGAACGCCTGCCGCACCCCGAGCTCCTCGAGCGCGCAGAGAGCGCCGGCGGTGAAGACGCCGCGCATGCAGCCTCCCTGGACGACGAGCGCGATCTTGCGCCGGTCGGCGTTGACGACACTCGCTCCTCCACCGTCGCGGCGGTCGAGGATGTGCCGGATCACCGGCGCCAGCTCGCCGCCGGTCGCGGGACCGATCCGTCCATTATTGTGCCCGTGATCGGGCTTCCCCGACCGGTAAGTCAGCGGATCACCCCCTGTTTCCCCACCAAGCGCCTGAGGAGTCCAACCTGTCCTGCATGATAGGCCTCATGGAACTGGAGGGTGGCGAGCTTGCTTCCGACCGTCGCTTTCTGTGCCGGAGCCGCGAGATCGGCTTCGGACATGCGAGCCAAGCGGGCGAGTATCCGCTCCTGCGATCTCCCGAGCGCAGCGATGATCTCCTCGAACGGCCGGGCCGGCGAGCCGGCGGTCAAGGGCGCCGAGCCTCGGATGTACGGTGCCGCTTCCTCGGCGCTCCATACCGGAGGTTCGCCGACGAGCGCCATGACCTGATTGCGAGTGGCCACGATATGTCCGAGCACCCAGTTCAGGCAATTGCCGCCGGGATGCGGAGCCCGCAAACTGTCCTCGTGGTTCAGACCCGCGATATTCATCATCAGGGTGCCGTGCGTGGATCCGAAAAGCATGGCCAAGGTCTGAGAGTTCATCTTCGTTCCTTCCGTTGGGTGTTACGGGCCGGGGGGCGGACATCCCGTCTGGTGTTGGCAGTGGTGTTCGCCGCCGGCGGGCGAACGTCGACTTGGGTGACCTGGGCGATGGCCGACATCACCGCCCGAAAGCCCTCGACTTCCTGCTTGTCGACCCGGGCGCGAATCTGGACCTCCAGGGAGCGAAGCACCTTCTCGATTCTCGCCGCCGCCCGTCGTCCCGCGGGCATGAGCTCGACCAGGAATGAGCGTCGATCCTCGGGATGATGCTGGCGGCGCAGGAAGGCCTCGCCGGAGAGGCGATCGAGGAGGCTGGTGAGGGTGGATGGCTTGGTGCCCAAGACCCGGCTCAACTCGGCGATCGGGCAGGGCCCGTAGCTTCGCAGATAGGAAAGGAGGTGAGCCTCTCCGGTGGAGAGTCCGAGGTCGGTGCAGGGACCCTCGAGGTGAAGACTCAGCTGCCGGGTGGCCTTGTGAATGGGGGAAAGGAAGGTGAGCGCCATCGATCTCGGTTCCTTCTAGAAGGTCCGTAATAGTATATTACTATTTCGTAATAATAAACCACGATACGGAGGGCTGTCAAGTGGCGCGAGCGCAGAGCGCCGGAGGAGAGCCGGGGCCGGTCATCAAGCTCGATCAGTTCCTCAAGTGGACCGGTGTCACCGGGTCGGGCGGTCAGGCCAAGGTTCTCATTCAGCGCGGGGAAGTACGGGTGAACGGGGAGACCGAGACTCGACGCGGTCGCAAGCTCAGGCCGGGTGACCGGGTGGAGGTCGGGGGGCGGACCCTGGTGGTCGGCGAAGCCGGGTATCACGCCGCTTCCGGTCCGGTCGGTTGACGGAGTCGCGGGGCTCGAGGATACTGCCGCTCCCCGCCCGGGAACCGCGCTTGCACGGGGACCCGGTCCCCCGGGAGCCGTTGCTCGCTCAGTGATGCGAGCCGGCCGTGGTCGCGGAACTGCGCATGCCTCACGCCTCGCTCACGCGACGCGATTTTCTGCGGATCGCCGCGACTGCCGGAGGCCTCGCCGCCTGTGATCGCGAGCCGCCGCCGCCGCGGGAACTCGTGGTTCCGGCCGTCTCGCCCGAGGCTTCTCCCGGATTAGCTGCCTTCTACTCGAGCGTCTGTCGCGAATGTCCGGCGGGTTGCGGGATCGTCGCCCGCCACCGCGACGGGCGGGTGATCAAGGTCGAGGGCAATCCTGACCATCCGATCGGCCGCGGCTCCCTGTGCGCGCGGGGACAGGCGGCGCTCCAAGGTCTCTACGACCCCGACCGCATTCGCGCTCCACTCGCCCGCCGTGCGGACGGCGGCTTCGAGGCCATCGGTTGGGATGAGGCGATCAAGCTCGCCGGAGCCCGCCTTGCCGCGGCTCGCGCTGCCGGATCCGACCGCATCGCTCTTCTTTCCGGGCTCGAGGCCGGGAGCCTCGAGCGGCTTCAGATCGCCTGGGCGGCCGCGCTCGGATCGGGCCGAGTGCTGCAGATCGAGCCCCTCGCCTATCCGCCGCTCCGCGCAGCGATGCAGCTCTGCTTCGGAATCGATGCCGTCCCCCGCTTCGATCTCGAGGGGTCGGATTTCGTCCTCTCCCTGGGGGCCGATTTTCTCGACACCTGGATCTCCCCGGTCGAATCGACGCGCCAGTTCGCCGAGATCCGCCGCCCGCAGAGCGGGCGCATGGCCCCCCTCGTCTATGTCGGGCCGCGACTTTCGCTGACCGCGGCGGCTGCCGACTATCGGTTCTACCTGCGCCCCGGAGAAGAGGCCTGGGTGGGACTTGCCGTCCTTCGCCGGCTCCTCACCTCGACCCGTGAGTTGGCGCTCTCGCCCGAGGAACGCGAAGCGCTCTCCCGGCAGACGGCCGATTTCACTCCCGAGAGAGTGGCGGAAAGGATCCAAGTGCCGGCCGTCGAAATCGACGCCATCGCGCAGCAATTTGCGGCGGCGGGTGCTCCTGTTGCCCTCGCCGGGAGCCCGATCGGAGGTGGGCGGGGAGCACTCGAGGCGGCGGCCGCGGCGCTTCTTCTCGACGTCGCCGCCGGCGGTGCGAATCGCCTTCGTCCTCACGCCCTCGGGCGCCTGGCTCCGCCCCAGGCCGTCGAGAGCCTCCTTCGCGACCTCGAGGCGAGAGCGGTCGAGGTGCTTCTGGTGAGCGGAACCAATCCCATGTTCGGCCTGGGGGCCGGGGCGCGGGCGAAAGAAGCGTTGGCCGGGGTGCCCCTCGTCGTCGCCCTGAGCTCCGCCCTCGACGAGACATCGGCGCTCGCCCATCTCATCCTCCCGGTCGATGTTCCGCTCGAGTCCTGGGGCGACTTCGAGGCGGAGGGGGGGGTGGTGGGGCTCGAGCAGCCGGCGATGGGTGCGCTCCATGACACGCGCCACCCGGGAGATGTCCTCCTCGCTCTGGGAGCGGCCGCCGGACTCGACCTCGCCTCGACCTTCGGCGCCGAAGATTTTCGCAGCTATTTGCACGAAGAGTGGCGGGATCACCATCGCGGGGCTGGTGATCCACGCTCGTTCGAAGTCTTCTTCACCGAGGCGCTGCGCCGGGGCGGCATCTTTCATCCCCCGGCGCCGACCGAGCTCCGCCTGAGCTCCGACCTCGCTTCTTACCGCTTTCGAGGGGCGCCGCCGGCGCCCGATCTCGTCCTACATCCTTTCCCTTCGAACGCGCTCTACGACGGTCGAGGAGCCAA
>JBIOUT010000239.1:0-2147 GCA_044867365.1 Candidatus Eiseniibacteriota bacterium
CTTCATCCTGGCGGCCAACCATGCCTCCTTCATCGACCCCCCGCTCGCCGGCCTCTGTGCGACCCGACGATTGGGCTATCTCGCCAAGGAGGAATTGTTTACCATTCCCGGCTTCAAGCACCTCATCATTGCCCTGGGGGCGATCCCGATCCATCGCCGGGGGCTCGATCGAGGCGCGCTCGATTCGGCAAAGAGTGTTCTCGCAAGGGGCTCGGGCCTGCTACTCTTCCCCGAAGGCACGCGGACGCGGAATGGAAGGCTGGGGCCGGCGCGCCCGGGAGTCTCCATGCTCGCCGCCGAGATGGGGGTTCCGGTGGTGCCGGCGCATATTCGCGGCAGCTGGCATATCGGCCGCCGTCTCTTTCGCCGGCCATCGGTCGGGATCCGGTTCGGACCGCCGATTCCGCCGCCGCCCGTTGGGAAGGGACCGGCCTGGAGAGACGAGATTCGCGATCACGCCGAGCGGATCATGCAGGCGATCGCGACTCTCGGCGGGTCGGAGATCGAGAGCCCGCGGCCCGCGGCTCGGCGATCAGCGAGCCTGCGCTCGGTTCGCTGACGATTCGCGGGCGGAGTGCCGCCAGGATTGAGGAGCGGGGTCGCGGCATTCGCGGCAATGGTCACGGGCAATTCATTTCGCGCCGTTCGCGGCATCAACAGAGGCGGCATCAATAGAAATAGAGGTCAAGGAGGTCATGTTCTCGATGTTGGATGAAACCCTCGGTCATTCGGACGCCTCGACTCCGGCGGATGGGTCCGGCGCTTCGGCCAGGACCGGCGCCGGAGCGGACCCCGCGGCGCCCGCCACCGCCTCGGCCACGGCAACCCGGCCCCGCCGGCCGGTCCGACGATCCGCCCTCGCTCTTGAACGGGATGATCCCGAGTACAGCGAGGCGGAGCGGCAGGAACTCGAGGCGATGTATGAGAAGTCGTTCCAGGACTTCGAGGAGGGCGAAATCGTGCGCGGCCGCGTGCTCGATATCACCTCCACCGAAGTGCTGGTCGATGTCGGATTCAAATCCGAGGGCGTCATCCCGGTCGACGAGTTTCCGAGTCTCGAAGGGATCAAGCCCGGAGACGAGATCGAGGTCTTCCTCGAGAAGATGGAGAACCAGGATGGGCTGGTCGTCCTCTCCAAGCAGCGGGCCGATTTCGTCAAGGTCTGGGATCGAGTGAAGGAGGCGGCGGACGCCGGCACCGTCGTCGAAGGCCGACTCTTGCGCAAGATCAAGGGGGGAGTGGTCGCCGACCTCTACGGAGTCGAAGCCTTCCTCCCCGGCAGTCAGATCTCCATCCGGCAGGTCCACAACCTGGACGAGCTCTTCAACCAGACGCTCCGCTTCAAGATCATCAAGCTCAACAAGCGCCGGCGGAACATCGTCGTCTCTCGCCGGGCGGTCCTCGAGGAAGAGCGGGACAAGATGAAGAAGGACCTGCTCTCCCAACTCGAGAAGGGCCAGACCCGCGAGGGCACGGTCAAGAACATCACCGACTTCGGCGCCTTCGTCGATCTCGGCGGCATCGACGGACTGCTCCACATCACCGACATGTCCTGGGGGCGCGTCTCGCATCCGTCCGAGGTGGTGAAGATCGGCGAGAAGCTCAAGGTCAAGGTGCTCAACTTCGACCGCGAGCGCGAGCGGATCTCGCTCGGCTTGAAGCAGCTCCAGCCCTATCCATGGGAGGGCGTGGAAGAGAAGTACACGGTCGGCCGGCGGGTGCGGGGCAAGGTGGTGTCGATCACCGATTACGGCGCCTTCGTCGAGCTCGAGCAAGGTGTCGAGGGTCTCGTCCATGTCTCCGAGATGTCATGGACCCGCCACGTGCGCCATCCCTCCAAGGTGGTGAATGTCGGCGACGAGGTCGAGGCCGTCGTCCTCAAGGTCGACAAGGAGCACGAGAAAATCTCGCTCGGCATGAAGCAGATCGAGCCCGACCCATGGGAGACTCTCGATCTCAAGTACCCGCCGGGCACCCGTTTGCGCGGCAAGGTGCGCAACCTGACCAATTTCGGCGCATTCGTCGAGATCGAAGAGGGGATCGACGGGCTGGTCCATGTTTCCGACATGTCCTGGACCAAGCGGGTGATGCATCCCTCTGAGGTGGTCAAGAAGGGCGACGAGATCGAGGTCATGGTGCTCAAGATC
>JBIOUT010000240.1:0-2739 GCA_044867365.1 Candidatus Eiseniibacteriota bacterium
TCGATCGACGTCGCCTGTGTCGGGTGTTGACCTGCCTGCCAGCTCTCGCCCGAGTTCGTACTGCGATCGAGGAGAGAGCCCTCGCCCGAGTGTCCGCTGAGCAATCCCACTCCCCCATCACTCAGACCTAGCCCGAACTGACGTCAAAAGCGAAGAGTCCCCTGATCCCCTCGGCCAATAGGGGTGCGCGCCCTCCGCCGTTGGATACTCATTTCCATCCCCCCGCGACCCTTCAAGTTCTTTTCGAAGTTCACCTTTTACATCAAGCCTGCTCCTCTTCCCCGGCGTCCATGAGGCGGTGTAAGTCGGCCAGGTTGGAGAGCGCTTCGAGAGGCGTCAGCCGATCCGGATCGAGCCCCCGCAACATCGCGAGCGTCGCCGCCTCGGCTGCCGCCCGCCGCCGTTCCGCTTCCGAGCGCGCCGCTTTCTGAGCTCCGCCCCGTCCCGCCGTCGAGTCGCCGAAGAGATTGAGCTGGGCCGGGACCCCGCCCAACTCGGCATCCCCTTCCTCGAGCACACGCTGGACCTCGCGGGCTCGCCCGAGCAAAGCCTGCGGCAAACCGGCGAGCTGGGCGACATGAATCCCATACGAGCGATCGGCGGCGCCCTCGACGATGCGGCGGAGGAAGCGGATCTCGTTCCCCTGCTCGGCGACGGCGACGTTGAGGTTGCGGACGTGCGCGAGCTCCCGGGCGAGTCGGGTGAGCTCGTGATAGTGGGTGGCAAAGAGAGTCCGTGGCGCACCGCCCGGGAGATCGTGGAGATACTCGGCCACCGCCCAGGCAATCGAGAGGCCGTCGTATGTCGACGTGCCCCGGCCGACCTCGTCGAGGAGGACGAGACTGCGAGCGGTCGCCGAACGGACGATCACCGCCGTCTCTTGCATCTCAACCAGAAAAGTGGACTGGCCGCGCGAGATTCGATCGGAAGCTCCGACGCGGGTGAAGATGCGATCGGTGAGCGGAATCGTCGCCGCCCCGGCCGGCACGAAGGAGCCGGCGTGGGCCATGAGCACGATGAGCCCCACTTGCCGGAGATAGGTCGATTTGCCCGCCATGTTGGGGCCGGTGATGATGAGGACTCGCGCGCCTTCCTCCCCCAACCGCGTGTCGTTGGGAACGAAGGCCTCCCCGGCTCGCATCGCTTCGACTACTGGATGGCGTCCCGCTCGGATATCGAGAGGGCCTTCGGCAGTGATTTGCGGCCGAACATAGTCGCGGGCGCGCGCCACCTCGGCGAGCCCGGCGAGCGCATCGAGGGAAGCGATCGCCTGCCCCGTCCCGAGGAGGCGCGGCACCTGGGCTGCGACTGCGTCGCGCAATTCGCTGAAGAGCGCATGCTCGAGCCTCGCCATCCGCTCCTCGGCGCCGAGCACCTTGGCCTCCATCTCCTTGAGCTCGGGAGTGATGTAGCGCTCGGCCCCGACCAGAGTCTGCTTGCGGCTGTAATGGGCGGGCACCGCCTTGAGCTGGCCGCGCGAGACTTCGAGGTAGTAGCCGAAGACCTTGTTGAACCCGACCTTGAGGTTCGAGATGCCGGTGCGGCGGCGCTCCTCGCCCTCGAGCCCCGCAATCCATTCTTTGGCCTGACGCGCCCCGTCGCGGATCGCATCCAGCTCGGGATTGACCCCTTGCCGGAAGAGACCGCCCTCGGTGACGGCGAGGGGCGGATCGTCGACGAGCTCGCGATCGATGCGCGCCGCGATCTCCGTCATCGGATCGAGACCACCGGCGAGCTCGCCGAGAATCTCCCTCCGAGAGGACTCGCCCGCGGCGACGGCGCTCAGATCTCCGGCGATGCCCCCGACTTCGCCCGCGCCGATCTCGCCGAGGGCTTCTGCGATCTCGGGCACCGGTGCGAGCGAGTTGGCGACCGCACGGAGCTCGCGCGCTCCACCTCGTCCCGACTCGATCCGGCTCGCCAGCCGCTCGAGATCTCCCACCCGTCCGAGGAGGGCCCGGATGGTAGCGCGCCGCCCGTCATCGGCGGCGAGCGCCTCGACTCCGTCGAGCCGGGCTCCGATCGCCGCGGCATCGAGGCTCGGGCGGATGAGCCAGCGTCGTAGCAGGCGTCCGCCCATGGCGGTCCGACTGGCATCGAGAACACCGAGAAGGGTGCCCCGCGCGCTCTCGCCCCGGCGCGGCAGGACATCGAGATGGATGAGGGTCACCTCGTCGAGGGTCATGGCGCTTCGAGGACGGAGGCGGCGGATGGCGGTGATATGACGGAGCGGGCTCTGGCGCACCTCGGCCAGGTACTCGATGAGCGCCCCGGCAGCCCCCAGGGCCGCGGTCAGGTCCTGACAGTCGAAGCCTTCGAGTGAAGCGGTGCTGAAGTGGCGGATGAGTCGCTCGGCGGCGCGCTCGCGATCGAAGGCGACCGCGGGCCGTGGAGTCACCAGGGCGGACGATCGGTCGGTCGAATCGTCGTCGCCGGCGTCGGAGTCGACCAGCGCCGCGGGCGGCGCCATTCCTTCCGGCATCAAGAGCTCGGCGATGGGGAAGCCGGCAAGCTCGTCGGCGAGAGAGGTCGCAGGGAATTCGCCGGCCATGAACTCACCGGTCGATGCATCGGCGAGGGCGATCCCCCACATCTCACCCGGGGCGGGTGATGCGGCGGCGAGAAAGCGGTTGGCGCGTTCCTCGATCAGTCCTTCGGCAGTGGCGGTGCCGGGGGTGATGAGCTCGGTCACCCGGCGCTCGACGAGACCGCGCGCCAGCTTTGCATCTTCGACTTGAT
>JBIOUT010000241.1:0-17077 GCA_044867365.1 Candidatus Eiseniibacteriota bacterium
CGCCCACACGGTGAAGCGACTCACCGTGCTTCGCTAGCTCGTCTCGGGCGGCCTCGATCCACAAGCGTAGCCGCGCCCGATGGAAGCGCTCGCCGGGCTGAACGGCGGCGAGCCGCCTCTCGAGCTCTTCGGTATCCACCGCCGCCAGCTCCTCGATGCGAGTGATTCCGGCGGCAACGAGTCTTGCCGTCTGCTTGGCGCCGATGCCGCGCAAGAGAGCGAGGTCGGCCTGATCGGCAAGCTCGACCTTCAACTCCTCGCCGATCCCCAGCCGCTCGGCCGCATCCGGCCGGGCGAGGATCTTGCGCAGTTCGGCGACGTTGCCGACTTTCATGGCGGCCAGGCGCTCGGCGAGCGGCTGGTCGACCGCCGGCAGCTCGGCGGGGCGCGAGGTCATCGAGTCGACGGTCCAGCGATCCATGAGGATGAGCGTGAGCATGCTCATCAGGACGCCGGCCGCACCCACCACCCATCGGGCGCGAAGCGAGCGGCGGCGCTCGACCCCGCCATTCCGCGCCTCCCAATCACGCGCCCATCCGAGGGCGACAGCCGCCGCATACATCTCGTAGCACTCGAGGGCGAAGGGCGGGAATCCGAGAAAGCCGAGGAGTGGCATCTCGAAGAGCTTGAGCTCCTCGAATCCGGGCACTGTATAGATCCACTTGGCTCGCGCCCGAATGTTGAAGAGCTCCCAGAGGAGTCCGCAGATGGCGCCCGCGGCGAGGAGTCGCAGTGTTCCCGCCCATTCTCCTCGCTCGATCCGGCGTAGTAGGCCCCGCTCTCCATGTCGATAGTTGAACGGGGCGACGAGAAAGAAGGTGACTCCCCACACCAAGGGAAAGAATCGCCGGGGCCAGAGAAGGACGAGCGCCGCCGAGGCGATGCCGACCCAGGTGAGAAACGAAAGCAGGGCGGGGGTGATGCGGATCGGCGCTCCCCGAGCGCCTTCTCCCCCCCGATAGGCGGCGAGAAGATCGGCGATCGCGAAGATCCCGGGGAGGACGGTGGCGAAGGCGAGAGTCGTCCCCACCCATCTCCAGAGCCGCTGGTCGCAGACATTGACGTAGTACCAGTTCTCGAGGCGGAGATTCCAGAGCTCGAAGCTGAACCAGAAGAGCGCAGACCATGCCATCAGCGAAACGAAGGTCCCAGGACGCGCGAGCAGCATCGGCCGCTCGGGATCGCGTGCGTGTCCCCAGGCGTCGGCGAGAACGATGGTCGAGTACCAGGCGAAGAGGTAATACCAGCTGGCAAGCGGCTCGATCCCGGCCAGCATGCCAATGGTCGAGGCAGCGAGAACGATGAGCGCGAGTGCGACGATCCGGCGCGGGCGCGGGCTCATTCCCAGTGATCGGCGGTGAGGCGGCGGACGATCAGGAGGGTTCCGGCTCTCGGAGCTCGACGATCGTGGCGCCCCAGCCTCCGCGCTCACCTTCGGCATCGTGGAAAGCGGCGACATGAGGGCTCTTCTCCAGGAGCGAGCGGACGATCGATCGTTGAACGCCGGTGCCCCGGCCGTGGATGATTCGCACTTCGGCGAAGCCTCGTAACCGGCACTGGACGAGATACTCCTCGACCACCGCCTTCACCTCCCGCGGATTGAAGGCATGGAGATCGAGTGAATCCTCGATCGGGAGCTCGACGACCTCGTCGTCATCGGAGTTTTCCGTCATGCCTCGGTCCAAAGGAGCGAAGCGCACGGGGGCGACATCGGGGGATGTCCCATGTAGGACTTCCCTGCTGATGTGAGGCTACGGGGTGGCCTTTGAGGGGTCAATCGGAGCGGGCGGCTCCGACTTGCTCGCACCGGGGGTCGGGCGCAGATCGATGGCGCCCAGATCGCGGAAGCCGTCCCAGGGAACGCCGATTCCGTCGAAAACCCGGGCCTCGAAAGCGGCGGGCTCGAGAGGATTGACCTCGATTCGATACTTGCCGACCGGCAACTCCTCGACGGCGAAATCACCGGAGCGAGGATCGGCGAAGGTGAAGGAGCGCGAGTCGGAGGCGTCGGAGCCGTAGATGACGATCATGGCTCCGGCGTCCGGTGGAATGACCCGGCCGCGAATCGCGCCGTGGGCTTCGGCCGCACCCGGGAGCACCGCCGCCGACAACAACACCGGGTCGAACACCATCGCTCCGCTCCCGGAATCTCGCAATGAGCGCGGGCCGTCGATCCGAATGGCCAGTGTCGCCGCCTCGCCGGGGGTGAGCTCGAGGTCGAGGGGAACGCTCCCTCCACCCGATACCGGAACCCGGCGCTCGCCCGTTTCCATGACGCTCGCGGGCCCCAGTCGCAGGCGGAGCTCGCGATACCGCCCCGGAGCCACCCGCACCTCCCGAGCCAGGATCGCGCCGTCGGCATCGAGCACGAAGGGGTCGGCCGAGAGGGCGAAGAAAAAGGCGGGATGATCGGCGGCCACCCGCTCCGGGTTGAGACTCCGGAGACTCAACTTCCTCTTCGGCATGAGGACCACCGATTCCACCTGGAGCCACAGGGACCCGGGGGTCGTGGCCGTGCCCGAAAGCTCGATCGTCAGGCGAGCCGGTTGTACGGCCTTGTCATCAGCGGCTTGCCGGAATCCGCACCCGGCCATGGCGAGAGCGAGGGCGAGAGCGCGGGCAAGAGCGAGAAGCCCCGCCCGGATCCAGGTTGTTCGTCGGAGCGGATCGGAATGAGCCATCAATGATCTCTGCCCTCGGTCGGGCTTAAACGCCCACCCGGTGGATGCCGGAGCTTGGTAGGATTCCCATCCGTTCCAGCCCAGGGATTGAGGATGCCCACACCCATCATTATCGAAGTCGGGAATCTCAAGCTAAAGGCCGAGCTCTCCGACACCCCGACGGCCAAGGCGATCGCCGGGGCCCTCCCCATCGAATCCGAATTCGATACCTGGGGCGACGAGTACTATTTCGAGATCCCGGTCAAGATGCCGCTCGACTCGACCGCCACCCTCAAGGTGAACGTGGGCGACTTGGGTTATTGGCCACCGGGCAAAGCGCTGGCCATCTTCTATGGTCCGACCCCGGCGAGCAGCGGTGACCGCCCGGTGCCGGCGAGCGAGGTCAATCCGGTCGGACGCATTCTCGACGATCCGACGCTGCTCCGGGTGGTGGCCGGGGTGAGACGCATCCGAGTGCGAAAGCCCTAGCCACCCATAACCCGCCGGAGGCCGACATGGCCGAAGAAAAGAAAGAGATCAAGAGCGCCTACGAGCTCGCCCTCGAGCGGCTCGGCGCCACAGCGGGCGAGGGAACCGCCTTGACCGCGGAGGACAAACAAGAGCTCGCCGAGATCGATCGCGACACCCATGCCAGGATCGCCGAGCAAGAGATCCTATTCAAATCGCGCATCGGCTCCGCCCTCCAATCCAACAATCTCGAGGAGGCGGTCAAGCTCAAGGACGAGCTCGCAACCGAGCTCCGCCGCATCCGCGAGCGCGGCGAGGAGAAGAAGGAAGCGGTCCGGCGGCGCCGGAGTGAAGCCGGCGCATCGTGATCGGCGAATGACGCCCGCGCGCCGCTCGCTCGGTTGACAGCCGAGCGAGGTGGTTGTTAGCTTGCGTCCACTTTCCAAGCGCCCTTGCGGAGACCCATGCGCATGAATCGTCCCGTCCCCAAAGGAGATCACGTCCGGCGCGTCGGGATCCTCTTCTCCGGCGGTCCGGCGCCCGCCGCCAACGCCGTCATCTCCTCCGCCGCCGTGAGCTTCATCAACGACGGCCGAGAAGTGCTCGCTTTCCTCCGAGGGTACGAGAACCTTCAGCATTACCATCAAACCAAGCAGCCGCTCCGGCCCGACCTTCACTATCGCCAGCTCGAGCTCGCCGATCTGACCGGCCTCCGTAACGCTCAGGGGGTGGTCATCGGCACCTCCCGGGCCAATCCAGGCAAACCAATCGCTCGCCCGTCCGATCTCGACGACCCGGAGAAAACTGCGCTTCTCCGCAACATCTACAACGCCTTCATCGACCTTCGTCTCGATGCACTGATTTCGATCGGCGGCGATGACACACTCAAGACCGCCAATTTCCTGGCCGAGTTCCAGAAGCGGCTGCCGGCCGCGAGCAAACGGGTTCAGGTCATCCACCTGCCGAAGACGATCGACAACGACTACGAGGGGATCGACTTCACCTTTGGCTTCTTCACCGCCGTCGATGCCCTGGCCCGCGAGGTTAGGAACCTGGTCGCCGACGCCGCCGCCACCTCCTGCTATTACATCGTCGAGTCGATGGGGCGGAAGGCGGGCTGGCTCTCCTATGGAATTGGGGTGGCGGGCGAGGCCAATCTCATCCTCAGCGTCGAGGACCTCGACGACGACATGACCCTGGAGGAAGAGATCACCGATCCGAAATCAGGGGCGATCCGGCGCGAGAAGCGCCTTCGACACGAAGCCCTGGTCGACCGAATCGTGCGATTGATCCTGAGCCGCGAACGGATCGGCCAGCGCCATGGAGTCGTCGTCCTGGCCGAGGGACTAGCCGAGCTCCTGGCCGAGAGCTCGCTCAAGAACCTCCCCCGCGACGAGCACGGGCACGTCGCCATCGGCAAGCTCGGTTTCGGCAAGACCGTGGCTCAATGGGTCGCCGATGAATACGAGCGGCGCACCGGAAGGAAACTGAAGGCGACCGGCCTCCAGGTCGGCTACGAGGGACGGTGCGCTCAGCCGACCGCCTTCGATGTTCTCCTCGGCTGCCAGCTGGGGGTAGGAGCCTATCGAGCGCTGGTCGAAGAGAACCTGGATGCGCACATGGTGAGTGTTGTCGGCCAGCTCGACCTTACTTATGTCCCCTTCCCCGAGCTCGTGAATCCCGAAACGCTCGTCACCAAGGTGCGCTTCATCCGGACCGGGAGCGACTTCCATCGGCTGGCGCGCTTCCTCGAGACCCCGGTCGAAAAGCCGCTTTCCGAGATGAGCGGGGCCACCCGCAAGTAAGAACCGACCCGCGCCCGAACGCGCCGCAGCGCCGCTCGTTCTTCAGCGGCGCTCGTAACGGCCCATCAGCTCGCCGCGGGCGAGAACATGCCCTTCGGTGGCCGCAAGCACCTGCTTCATCGTCGCCCCCGGAGGAAGCCCGAGCTTCTTGTCGAGAGCGAGGAGCCGGAAGAAATAACGATGAGGGCCATGGCCGGGAGGCGGGCAGGGACCGCCGTAGCCGATCTTGCCGAAATCGTTCTTCCCCTGATGCGCGCCCCCCGGAAGACTGCGACTCGTCGGTACTCCGCTCGCCAGATCGGTGACGGTGGGATCGAGGTCATAGAGCACCCAATGGACCCAGGTGCCGCGAGGCGCATCGGGATCGTCGCAGAGGAGGGCGAAGCTCGCGGTCCCCTCCGGCGGCTTGCTCCAGCGGAGGGGGGGCGAGGTGTCGTCTCCATCACAGGTGTGCACCTTGGGAACCACGGCGCCGGCGGCGAACGCCGGCGAGGTCAGATTCAAGGCCTGGGACGTCATCGCTCCTCCATGATCACCGGCAAGCTCTCCCCGAGATGCTCCTCCCCCGAGCACCACGATCACCAGGGCCGGGAGCACGTTCATGGCTTCAGCGCCCGACACACCGGTCCTGGATCTCCTCGGCGAGACTGAGCATGTCGAGGATGCGCTCCTCGGAGACATAGCTCTCGGCGCCGTCATTCACCTGGCGAACGAAGTAATCGAGATCGGTGGCGAACAAAGGGTGGGTGGGAAGCGGGGATACGGTCTTGAACTCGCCGCGTTCGCAGCGCACTCGCCAATCTTCTCGGCGCGGGAGTCCTCGGCCCCGCCGATAGTCGAGGCGGCACGATCCGCCGTTCACGAATCGGAAGTCCACGACCAGGCGCTGTTCGTCCTCGGTTTCCTCGAAAGCAGCGTCCTCCACTCCCGCGGGCCCGAAGAGATCGACCAATCGGCTCAACCGCGAGATTCCCGAGAACGAGGGGAAGCCGGCCAGTCCCATGTCGGCAATCCATCCCTCGGAATTGGCCTCGGAGTGGTAGACGCCGTCGATCGGCCGGCCAAGACCGTGCGCCGCCTGACGCAATGCCAGCTGCGAACCGCTCAGGAGCTCGATGTGCTCGACATGCAGCACCCGATCCTTCTCGTGCGCCAGGTCGAAGATGCGCACGGCATCGGCATGGGAGAGAGCCAGAGGATATTCGCAGAGGACATGCTTGCCGGCGGCGAGAGCGGACTCGACCTGCTTGGCATGCGCGGCGTTCACCGAGCAGATGAAGACGGCATCGATGTCCGGACTGTCAATGAGATCTTCAAACGGGTGAGTGCCGATGTCTTCCTGACTCGAGACCACCCCGGCGAGCTTGAGATCGGAGCGATCGCCGATGGCCCGCATCCGCGCTCGTCCAGCTCGTCCTGCCCCCACCACTCCCAGTCGCAACATTCCTCCTCCTCGTCTTCGCGTGTGCCGGTCCCCCGGCCCGAGCATGAAACGACCATGGTACCACGGCCCTTGTCTCTTCCTTGCGGCGAGCAGCGGAACGGACTCCGACGCCGTCTAGAAGAAATCGGGCATCCAGGGCTCGGGACCGGCGAAGAGACGTGACGCGGTTGCGAGCGCTGCGGGAGGTCCGGAAAGAAGACCGATCGCCGCGAGCTGGTGCGGGGTGAGAAAGCCCGAATAGAGAGGGGCGAGCCCGCCGATCGTGAGCTTTAGATCCCCTCTCCCCCCCGGCTTCACCTCCGCCTGCCCGTCAGCCACGCGCAAGATCCAGCCGCCCTGGTTGGCAGGGAGGACATCATCCCAGACCTCGAGGTGAAGCTCGGCAGGTGTCCCCTCGGGATAGCCTCGCATCATCAGCGCCTTGGGGACATCGACCACCCGCATCATCCATCGCTCCAGATGTCTCACTCGCGCATCTTGCTCCGGCAGGAGACAAGCGATGGGATCGTTGAGCGGTCCGCACCAGAACGCCTCACGGGCCAACGATCGATGATCACCCAGGAGCCCGAGAAGCCGGCGCGCCGCACCGGGAGTGAGGGCGACCAGATCGCGAATCAGAAGATTGTAGCCTCCTTCTTCTCTCTCCGGCTGAGTGAATACGACGTAGCCTTCTCCCCGGCCGTCCTTTTCGACCAGGTAGGCGTACATGCCCCTGTCGTCGTCCCTGGGAGTGACCACTCGCTCCCAGATCGCGCGATTGCGATCGAGATTGCCGGCCGCTTCCTGCGCCCGCCGGCGATAGAGCGGATGAAAGGCTTCATGAGCGGCGGGATCGACCGAGCGCAGAGACAAGCTTCGCTCCTCGATCCCGATCGAACGGGTGGCGATCGTGAACTGGCAGCGGACTCCTGCCTGCTCGTAACCCACCTTTCGATAGAGGCGCTGGGTCGAGGCGTAGAGGGTGGTGAGCGGAATCCCTGCTTGATGGAGCTCGCCGAGTGTCCGGCTCATGAGATCAGATGCCACTCCTGTGCCCCGCAACTCCGGGGCCACGCCGACCGCGGCGATGCCGGCCATGGGTATGCTCTTTCCCGCGAACCACTGGCCCATGAAGTAGATCGCCAGGCCTCCGACAATCTCCCCTCCCAACCGCACGATTCGGCAATTCTCGGAGCCGATACGGGTGAAGAACGTTTCCCAACTGGGGCCGGTGACTCCGAAGCAGCGGGACACGACTTGGATCAGCGCCTGTCGCTCTTCGGACTTGGACATGGCGCTGACTTCGATGCTCGGCTTCACAACGCCTCCTTGCGCTCGAACCCCATCACGCGCCGCACATCGGCGATCGGCCCCGATCACGGGGCTCAACACCACGGGGCTCCGGGTCGAAACCCGGAGCCCCGTTGCTCGATCCAGGCCGGCCGGCCTGTGGTGACGAGCGATTGTCTAGAACCGAGAGCTGATCGGGCTCCCGCCTTCGGGTTCGGTGCCGGTCGCCGGCACCGGCCGGACGACCGCAACCTCGACCCGGCGGTTCTCCCGCCGGCCCTCGCGAGTATCATTCTCCGCCGCCGGATTGATCTCGCCGAACCCCAGTCGGGCCAGGCGAATGAATTCCGGACCCAGCTTCTCCGCCAGATAGAGATTGACGGTGGAAGCACGGCGCTCGGCTAGATTCACATTATAAGCCGCGTCGCCGGTAGAATCGGTGAAACCCGAGATGACGACGAGGTAGTTCGGATTCGCCTTCACCTCTTCGGCCACTTCGTCCAACGTGCTCTTGGCCTCGTCGTTCAACTCCGCGCTGTCAAACTTGAAGTTGACCTTGGCCGTGTGCACTTCCTCGCGGCGAACATGACCGAGGGCCATTTCCTTGGCGAGCTCGGCTTGAGACATCGCCTGTTGTGCCCGTTCGTTACCGGTCCTCGCCAACCCCTGTGCATCCCGCGCGGTTCGACCGGCCTGATCGGTGTCGGCAGCCACCCGATCTACACGGGAATTGACAGTGCCGACTTCCTTGCGCACGAACCCTTTGGTCGCACAGCCCGACAGGCCGAAGGCCGCGACGACCACGAGCCCAATTAGGAGCTCCGACCTACGAAAGTTCTGCATTGGGATTGCCCTCCTCTGTAGGTTGTTCCGGCGCGGCTGCCGGCTGAGTCATATTCGCCAAATACCTCCTGACTCGGAGCTTTTCGCCCAAGTAAGAGGCACTTTGAGAAACTTTTTCCAACCCTGAGCCATGCGTTTTGCAATATCTGTGCCAGATAACCCATTGAGCCGCCTTATATTGTGCCTTTTTACGCCGCGCCCCATCGTTGTTTGTTTAGTCACTCATTGCTCAGGGCTCAGGGCTTTCGATCACACGAACGCACGATAATCCGCCCTGATCATCCGGATCGCTTGTCGATCGACAAATCGCCGGGCTCCGGTGCGATCGTCCGCTCTTCGTCACCCCCTTTCGTAAGACAGGCCGCTCCACCATCCTCGCCTTGCAATCGCTCGATGATCCCATTCGTCCCGCCGGCCGCCGGCGGGTGCTCGGTCGCCCATCGTCACCTCCTGAGCTAGAATGGCTCCGCTCGCGCTCATGATCGGCGACAACGCGATCCGCGCGGCAAGGAGCAACGGTTTGGAAGTCAAGACCGCGACAGGGGTTGGGGCGCTCTTCGAAGAGCAATCCGGCCACTTCGACGAATGGGAGCTGGTCAAGGATGTCATCGACCAGCTCATCGACCTGATGCTCAATTACCGGCAATCCGGACATCCCGGAGGCAGCCGCTCCAAGGTTCACGCTCTGGTGGCCACGCTCCTCGGCGGGGTCATGCGCTGGGATATCCGCCATCCCGAGAAGCGATTCGGGGACCGCTTCGTCCTGGTTGCCGGACACACCGCGCCACTTATTTACGGCACCCTCGCCACGCTGAACGAGGTCATGCGGGTTCGCCATCGCGAGACCGGGGATAAGCGCTATCAAATCTACAAGGCCGAGGAACGGATGCTTACCTGGGAAGACCTGGTCAAGCTACGGCGCAACAAAGGACTTCCCGGGCATGTGGAGATGGAAGGAAAGACGCTCTTCGTCAAGTTCAACACCGGTCCGTCGGGACATGGCTCGCCACCCGCCGCCGGTGAAGCGCTGGCGCTCAAGCGGGCCGGCGCCGGCGAAGTGCGCGTCTTCGCCTTCGAAGGCGAGGGCGGTCATACGACCGGCGCCACCCACGAGACCAAGAACTCAGCCTATGGGCTCGGTCTCGACAATTTGTTTTATGTCCTCGACTGGAATGACTACGGGATCGACGACAACGCGGTCTCGAGCGTCGTTCACGGGACGCCGCGCGACTGGTTCGCTCCCTACGGCTGGCACGTTCACGAGGCGCGGAACGGCAGCCACTGGCCCGACATCACTCGCGCCCTCATCGAGATGGTGCGCGGCGAGAATCCACCGGGACGTCCCGGCGTCACCTTCATGAAGACGCGGAAGGGGCGCGAGTACGGGGTTTATGACAACAAGAGCCACGGCACACCCCACCCCATGAACTCGGAGCTTTTCTGGGAGACGAAGCGGGTCTTCGCCGAGAAGTATGGAGTGAAGTGGGAGGGCTTCGGACAGCCGGCGCCCGAGGACAAGTCGGCGCTGATGCAGCAAGCGACGAAGAACCTGAACATCGCGCTCGACGTTCTGCGCCAGAACCGGAGGGTCCTCGAGTACGTCGCCCACCGCCTGGTCGAGATCGGGGATTCGGTGCCCGATGAGATCTCCGGTTTCCGGCTCGACCCTCGCCGCAATCCGACTCACGATCCGGCGCTCACCGATTACGAGCGCTACCCCGCCGATCTCTATACCAAACCGGGCGAGAAGAAGGCCAATCGCCAGGCCTTCTCCACCTGGGGCGCCTGGGTGAACGCCTACTGCCAGAAGACCTACGGCCGGCCGCTCTTCCTGGCGATGGCGGCCGACCTCGCCGATTCGACCAACATCTCGGGCTTCGCCAAGAAGTACGGCGACTTCCCCGGTCTCGGCTGGTATTTCTGGAACAAGAATCCCGAGGGAGTGCTGCTCCCGCAACAGATCACCGAATTCACCAACTCCGGAATCAGCGTCGGCATCGCCACCGTCAACCTTCATCCGGATCCCGAAAGCGATTTCCTCGGCTTCTACGGAGCCTGCGCCACCTACGGCTCCTTCTCCTACCTCAAGTATGGGCCGATGCGACTCTTCTCCCAGCTTGCACAGGACTGCCCGCTCCAAGTCGGAAAGGTGCTTTGGGTGGTCGGGCATTCGGGGCCGGAGACCGCCGAGGACTCGCGCACACACTTCGGCATCTTCGAGCCGGGGGTCACTCAGCTCTTCCCCGAGGGCCACGTGGCGGACGTCCATCCCTGGGAGCCCAACGAGGTGCCGGTGGTTCTCGGTGCGGCGCTCGAGCTCGGGCTCCCGATCATCGCCCTTCATCTCACCCGCCCCGCGGTCACCGTTCCCGACCGCGCGGCCCTCGGCCTCGCTTCGCATTTCGAAGCGGCCAAGGGGGCCTACATCCTGCGCGATGCGAAACCCGGGCAACCGCGCATGGGCACCATCCTCGTCCAGGGCACTATGCCCACCGCCAATCTGCTGCGCGCATTACCCGAGATCGACAAGGCCGGGCTCAACGTCAAGCTGGTGGCGGCGGTGAGCCCGCAACTCTTCGCCGCGCAGCCGGCCGAGTATCGCGAACGCGTGCTCTCCCCCGCCGACCGCATCGACTCGACGGTGATCTCGAATCGAGGGCGGCGGATCCTCGTCGACTGGCTCCTCAACCCGCTCGCCGCGCAATACGCCATGACCCCGGACTTCGACGACCGCTGGCGGACCGGCGGAACGGTGGACGAGATTTACGAGGAAGCCCATCTCTCGCCGGCCTGGATCGTGCGCGGGATCGAGCGCTTCGTGCGCGAGCGCCCCTCGAGGCTGGCGTCACTCCGCTCGGCGCTCGACGCGACGTCGTCAGAGTAAGCGCCGGATCAGAAACGCCCGAGCTTGCCGCGCGCCGCCACCCGATCGTCGACCTCGAGCCGATAGAAGTAGATCCCGCGCGCGAGCGCCGATCCGCGTGGATTCGAGCCATCCCAGGGAAGGACGCTCGAACCGGCGGGAAGCGGACCCGAGAAAGGAATGGCCACCAGGCGCCCGGCGGAATCATAGATGCGAAGGTGGACGGTCGCGGGCGAAGCGAGATCGAGATCGAGTGTGGTGTGGTCGCGGAAGGGAGTGGGAAGGATACGAATAGCGAGAAGCTTTCCCGCGGCCGGTGACTGCGCGGTGGATGAGGTCGCTCGCGGGAGCGGCGGCCCTCCACTCAGGAGCAAGGTGATGCGGTCGCTCTGTCGGTCCGCGACCGCGACGTCGGGGCGGCCGTCGCCGTCGAGCTCCACCACCTCGAGCTCGGATGGACCCCTGTCGGCCCCAAAGCCGAGGAGCTCCGGACCCTGGGACGACGGCATGGGCCCGAGCGACGGACCCCGAACCACGACGACCGCGTTGCCGATCCGGTCGGCGGCTAGCACGTCAGCAAATCCGTCCCCGTCGAGATCGGCAACCCGAACCCCCTCGAACTCGGCGGCGGTGGGGATGAAGAGGGCGGAGGCAAAGCCCCCGCTGCCGTCACCCCGAAGCAGCTCGAGCCCGAGCTCGCCGGTCGCCACGAGATCGAGGTCGCCGTCGCCGTCGAGATCACCTGCGGCGACTCCGTTGGGACCGATGTCACCCACCTGCACCGGAAGGCCGAGCCGGGGGGCGAAGCGTCGATCCGCTTGCTGGAGGACGACGGAGACCGAGCCGCCCTGGTAGTCGGCGGTGGCGAGATCATCGAGACCGTCGCCGTTCAGGTCGGCGACCGCCAGATAGAGGGGGCCTCCTCCCACCGGAACCCCGCTCGCCGGCAAGAACCCACCGGAGCGGTCGCTCCAATGGACCGACACTCGGTCTCCGAGATAAACGGTGGCGGCCAGATCCTCGGCGCCGTCGCCATCCATGTCGGCGGAGGCGATCGAGGTGGTCCCGGCGGCCGCCATCTCGAGCTCCTCCCGCAAATAACCTTTGCTCGACTTCAGGATGTAGAGTAGGGTTCCTGCGGCCTCACCCACGGCGAAGTCGGGGTTCGCGTCGTCCCCGAGATCGATCACTGCAAGCCCTTCCGGCCGCGCCGGGAACGGCTCGCCCACCTCCACCGGTTCCCATTTTCCCGTGAAGTCTGCGGCCTCGCTCTCGACGAGCACGGTGAGTCGGCGGTCCCGCACCCGCAGCACCGCCAGATCGGCGCGCGCGTCACCGTTCAGATCGCATGAGCGCACCTGCGTCGGCTCACCCGGGAGAGCCAGGCGAGGTGCGATCGCGGCCGTCCCCTGCACGCCGTCGATGATGCTGACCGACTCCGTGTTGAATCCGGGCACCGCGAAATCGGGGGCACCGTCCCGGTTCCAATCGGCGATTCGCACCGCCGTCGGCGAATCCTGGACGATGGCGCCGAGCGGCTCTTCGGTGATCGACCCCCAGACGAGGAGCTGGGATGAGCTTTGGCTGGCCACGGCCAGTCCCGGCAACCGGCTCGGAGGCGGGCTCAAGTCCGGGTCATGGAAGAGCGTCGGGGGAATGAAGGCGACGGCCGCCGGATTCCCCGGGGCGGAGAGGGTTGCAAGCAGCCGGAGATCCTCGATCCCCGGATCCCGGCGGAAGATCTCGACCTGGTTGCCGTCGCGAAGAGCCACCGCCATCATCGGCTGCTCCCAGGGGCTGCCGGCGCGAATGGCGATCCAGACCGGCGCAGGGCCGACATCGAGAATCCGGTATGGCCTGAATCCTCCCTGTCCGTCGCCGAAGTGGAGGATGACCTCGCCCTCCGAGTCGGCCACCGCCAGATCGAGAACGCCGTCGGCGTTCAAGTCGCCGATAGCCACATGCTGCGGCACGGCGCCCCCGAAGAGGGTGCGATCGAGAGCAAAGCCTCCTGCTCCGTCGCCGCGCAGGACATACACCATGCCGTCGCCGTCGCCGGTGCCGCCGGCGACCAGATCGAGGTGCCCATCGCCGTTGAGATCGGCGCCGTTCACATGGAACGGATTCACCCCGGGAAAGGGAATCGACGCAGTGGCGAAGCCGCCTCGTCCGTCGCCCCGGTGGAGTCCGATCGTGTCGTCGAGGAAGCCACAGGTGATGAGGTCGGTGTGGCCGTCCTCGTCGAAGTCGGCGGCGAAGACTGCGCTCGCGCCGACGGGGGCCGGAATGTCGGCGAACGGGGCGAATCTTTCCTCTCCGTCTCCGATCATCAATTTCACACTGCTCGGCCCGAAGAAGTTGAAGAGAACGCAGGCGAGGTCGAGCTTTCCGTCCTCGTTGAAATCGATGGCGGCAAGATCGCGGCAGAGCCTGCCGCAGATGAAGTCGTGCCGGGCAGGGTGGAAGTCGACCCGCGCCCACACGGTCCCCGGGATGAGGAGCAGAATCAGAGGCAGGGCCGGTCCCCGCCAGGGGAAGAATGTCGGCATGGCAATCGATTGAAGGCGGGCGTGCTGCCGGACTGAGGGGACGATGCCGGACGCATTGATTCTATCATCGCGCGCGGACGAGTGCGCGAGCCCGACCAGGGGCAACGGCGCCGGCGGAAGGGTCGGCGAAGCAAGCCACGCCCCCTTCGCCTTCCCGATGCGCGAGCGACGGATCACTCTGGGGCATATCCCCCTCTCGATCGTTCAGCCGGCCGATCCCGCCTCTCTCGCCGACGCCATCGACCCCGATGCGTTCGCCGAAGACGAGCGCATCCCCTACTGGGCGGTCTTGTGGCCTTCGGCGGTCGCTCTCGGGCGGCAGCTCGTGGGCCTCGATCTTCGCGGCCAGCGGGTCATCGAGCTCGGCGGCGGGTTGGGGGTGGCGAGTCTGGCCGCGGCCTGGGCGGGCGCCCAGGTGCTCCTCACCGACTACGAGGAGGAGGCTCTCGACTTCGCACGCCGGAACGCAGCGCTCAACGGCCTCACAATCGACTGCGCCGAGCTCGACTGGCGCGATCCCGACTGGCCGGCGGGCTTCGATTGGGTCATTGCTTCCGATGTCCTCTACGAGCGTCGGAATGTGGCGCCCCTGGCAGAGCGGATTCCCCGGCTACTCGCTACCGGGGGCCGAGCGCTCATCGTCGACCCGGGACGCTCATTCTTCGGCGAATTCATCGAGGCGATCGCCGCCTCGGAACTCCAGGTCTCCAGCCGCCCGACTCATCTTTTCTGGGAAGGTCGCGCTCAGGGATTCCAGCTCGTCACCGCGCGGAAGGAAGCCGCAGCGCGGTTGGCGAACAAGGAGATCGAATGGTCCGCGTGAAGATTCAGCTTTCAGTCGTAATCGAGAACCGTCCCGGGGCTCTGACCCGGATCTGCGACGCCGTCGCCTCGAGCAACATCAATATCGAGGGCTTCTCCGCTTACGGGGAGAGCGAGCATGGAATCGTCAGGCTGATCACCAGTGATCCCGATCACGCCGCCGATGTCCTTGCCGATCGAGGCTTTCTGGTGACCCGCGGCGAGGTCATCTCGGTGAAGCTCGCCAACCGCCCCGCCGGCCTCCTGCGCCTGGCCCGCCAGCTGGCCGACCACGAGATCAACATCGACTATGCCTACGGCAGCGCCGCCCAGGCGGGAAGGATGGCCACGCTCTACTTGCGGGTCGACAATCCGAAGCATGCGGCGGAAATCCTCGGCGGCAAGGAGCTACCCCGCAAGGCCAAGACGAGCCGGGAAACGCCACGGGCTGCGGTGGCGCGGTCGCGGGGCAAGGCAGCCACGCCCATCGTGCGCGCGCGGCGGCGTCAAAGCGGAAGCGGCGCGAAGAATCGGTGATTCCTCGCGCCGCCTAACTCAGCCTGCCCGTTCGGGCGCGCAGAGATTGCTCTGCGGATCTAGTTCATGACCACCATCGACTTGACGGCGGTGGCGCTTCCGGCACGCAGCCGCGCGTAATACACCCCCGAGCGCACGCGATCGCCGTTCTCGCCCTTGCCGTCCCACGTCACGGCATGGGCCCCCGGCTTGCCCCCATCGATCAGCGATCGCACGAACCGACCCGCAGCGTCATAGATGTCGAGCTTCACCGCGGCTCCGGCCGCCAGCTCGAAATCGATCGACGTGCTCCGGGTGAGCGGGTTTGGGTGAATGGCGAGGAGCCGCGGCTGGGCCGGCGCATTCGATTCCGCCACCCCGGTCGTCACATTGATCGGGCCGCGGCTGGCCGCCTGGACCGCGCCCTGGTCCCCGGTCTTGAAGATCCCGAGGGTGGCATTGACGTTCTCGGGTGCAGCGTCGGCATCGAATCGGAAGTTGAACATGTAGCCGAACTCGATGGCGTTGGCGTCCGGATTCTGGGCATAGGTCTCGGTCTGCCAGGTGATGACGCCGTTCTCGACCGTCACCGGCCAGTCATTGGTGGCATCGCCGTCGCTGTCATGGAATCCGATGTTGTTGATGTTGGCCACGCCCTCGACCGGGATGCTGAAGGAGCGAACCCGACGGTCGGATTCCATGTTGAGGACGGCGTACTCGTAGTGGAATGTGCCGCCGCCAAGGTCGGTCGTCTTCACGGTGACGAGCACCCGCCCGTCATCGGTTCCGGTGTTCACGTAGGAAGAGAGATCCCCCCAGCGCGTCGACAGGGCTGGGCCCGGGACCAGCGGATTGTTGGCGCCCGGCGTGCTGAAGGCCCAGGCGCTCCCATTCCAGTTCATGGTGCAGATGCGCGAGCCCCAGTTGTTAGGCAGATTCTGCTCGCCCCGAACCACGTAATATGCCTCGTAATAGTAGGTGGCGCCGGCATTATTGAGATCCGCATCGTCGACGACGAGCCGATGGTCGAGGACCCCGTGGCCGCTCGAGCCGTGGCGCCGGACGCAGTCGCCGACGCCGCCGGCGAAATGCGAGCCCTTGCACTTCCAGGTGCCGAGGAAGGCATTGACCTCCTCGCGGGGCCCGAGGTAGTTGCGATCGGAGTTATTGCCGACGCCGTAGGTGTCGGAGCATCCCACTCCCAGGAACTGGCCTCCAGACGGATGCTGGCACGGAGTGCACTGGCTGTTGGAGAGAGCATAGAAGCCGTGCTTCATCCAGGAGGTCCCCACCTGTTCGAGATGCCCGTTCAACAAACGATAGAGCGCCATGTGGATGACGGGATGGTCTTCCTGCATCGGGGCGAGCCATGGCACGTCGACCGTGCCCAGGTTACAGCTCGTGGTCGACATCGAGAGCGCCACCTTGCCCGTCGGGAACACGCCGTCATGGCCCACCGACTGGACGTTATCCAGCCCACCCAGGCTGACGTCGAGGATGCCCTGGGCGAAATTGGGCACATAGGGAGGAGCCGAGGGCGGATAGGCCTCGAGCATCTCGGTCGCCGCTCTCACCTCGCCTATGCCGATGAACCATCCGGCGAGATCCTGGCGACCGATCGCCTTGGCCCATGAGTCGGTGATGCGCGCGTTCAGGTAATGGATGCTGAGCCCATCGTCCTGGGTCTTGAACTCGAACATCGAATCCACGAGCTCGCAGAAGACCTCGTTTTCGCCCGCTCCGGCCGATCGCAGATAGAGGGGCGGCGTGCCGCGATTCTCAGGCTGGTCGGCGGAGGCATTCTGGGTGAGCTCGAGGCCGTTGAGCTGGATCTCACGGCCGCTTGCTCGCTCGCGCAG
>JBIOUT010000242.1:0-11016 GCA_044867365.1 Candidatus Eiseniibacteriota bacterium
TGAAACAAGAACGACCCGATCGAGTCGCCATCCTCACGACTCCAAAGGGTCGGGAACTCAGCACCACAAGGATAATGCCGCGGCACCCAATGTCAATGGTTTGATTGCCTGTCGAAGAGGCGGCGTCGGGCATGCGAAAGTGGTTCGGGGTGATCGAGCTGCTCCATTCTGATTCGCCGACTTGCAAGTGATTCCCCGACTTGTGCGGTCCGTTCACTTGCTCCGCCCCTGGCACGAACCCTGCCCTCTTTCCCTCAAATTGTGGCGGGCCGGGCTTAGGCGCCGTGTCGAAGCCTGATCCGCCGCGACCTTAGCAGAGTCCCACCGGGGCGGTCGTCAGGTCCCCGGAACCACCGAGAATGCATCTTGCACGGCCGCCGGGCCAGTCGCCCCGGCCGAGGGGTGCTTGCATTCAATGTTGAGGCGGTTGCTTCGGCCCGGCATCGACGAGATCCAGCGCGCAAAGGGCAGCGGAAACGGCGGCATCCGAGCCGCCAAACTCCTGTGCTGTGCGCTGCTGGTGAGCGCGGTTCTGATGGCTCCCTCGGCGTCCCTGGGGCAGCTCGCGCTGTTGAACATCCAGGTGAGCGGTACCCAAACTTTTCGAACCGCCCTGCCAGGTGAAACCAATGTCCAGTGCTTCACCCTGCAGCTGACCAATACCTATCTCACCGCGGTCGTGCTGCGGAGCGTCCGGTTCACCAACCGATCGACCGGCCCCGGCACTCAGGCCCAGCTCGATGCCGAGTTGGGACAGGCTCAGTTCTATCGCGACGACGGCGACGGGCTGCTCGAGCCCGGGGTGGATGCGAGGCTGGCGGGGGCATCGGCGGCGGGAGGGACTCTCGTTTTCGCCGGCCTCAACGTCAGCATTCCGGCCGGCGGCACCGTGACCTTACTCGTCGGAACCGATATCCCTCTCAGCGCTCGCGACGGGGACAATCTCGATCTCTCCATCCAGGCCCCTTCCGACCTGACCTTCAACACGTCGGTAACGACGAGTAACGCCTGGCCCGTCGATCCTCCGGGAGCGATCGCTCCCGACGGCATGTCGGCGGCGCAGATCTCCCTTGCTCCCATCGCCCCGGCGAGCATCGTGGCAGGGACTCGCCGCAACCTGGCGCTCTCCGTCGCCCTGCCGCCGAACGGGTATCAGGCGGACCGGCTCGAAACCCTCGCTCTGGTGAACGACGGCACAGCAGAAGCCGGCGCGGACTTGAGCGCCGTCGAGGCATGGGCCGACGACGGCGATGGAATTCTCGAGCCGTCCGCCGGTGATCGCAGGATCGGCGCCTTGCTTTTCACCGGAGACCGCTGGCAGCTCACCGGGCTCGCCGAAACCGTTCCGACCGGCGGCCTTCCCGTCCTCTTCTCGATCGACATTGACGACCTGGCGACCGAGGGTCGTACCGTTCGCCTCTCCTTTGCCACTCCGCCGACTCCGGGCATCGGCATGGCCAGCACCAACGACGGGCCGCTCGATCGGATCGTCGGCAATCCGAGCTTTCTCACAATCAGCACCGCCGACCGTATCGTTCTCGGCGCCGACTCGCTCTCTTCGTCGATCGTGGCGCCGGGGCAGACGAACGTGCTGCTCGCCGATCTTGTGTTCGAGAACCGCTATTCCACCTCGCGAACCCTTCGCGACCTCACGTTCACCAATGTCTCCTCGGGCGCCGGCAACGTGCAAGCGTTCGATTCCGAGTTCGACCGCCTGGCCCTTCGATTCGATGCCAACGGCGACGGGATTTTGGGCGACGAAACCGAGGATCCGGTGCTGGGAACCACTCTCTTTCACGATGGAGAGGCGACGTTCGACCCGCTGGCGTGGGACCTGGCTCCGGGTTCTCCGCGGCGCCTCTTCCTGACCGCAGACGTGGCGATCGCGAACGCAACCGACGGCGACGTCCTCGGCGCCTCGGTTCTCGCCCCCTCCGACCTCCGCTTCGATGATTCGACGCGGGTCGTCACCACGAGATGGCCGGTGGATTCGCTGGCTCGCGCGCTCCTCGATGGGATGGTCTCGGCGCAGATCACCAACCTCGGCGCTCCGGCGCTCACCCTCGGCCGGGGCGACGGCCCGGCCCTGGGGCTCGACGTCATCATCCCCCGCAACGGCTACGCCGACGACGTCCTCGACGAGATCCGCATCGTCAACCTGGGAACGGCCGTCGATACCGATCTGGCGGAGGTCCGGTTCTGGCGGGATGGCGGCGATGGAGCGTTCGCCGCCGGAGCAGGAGACGATCGAGATCTCGGATTGGCCGCGTGGGACGGCGCTGGATGGCGGAGCGCGCCGCTCGCCGAGGCGCTGTCGGGCCCCGGCGCCCGCATCTTCGTCTCGCTCGTCGTCTCGGGGTCGCCGGTCGATTCCGCAACCGTTCGCCTGGCGATTCCGATCGGTGGCATCACCTGCCAGTCGGGCGACGACGGCCCCCTCGACCGATCGATCGACAATCCGAACACGATCCTGCTCAGCGCCGCGCCGCTTCTGGCGTCGATCGAAATCGACCCCGAAACAAGCACGGTGGGCCAATCGGTCCTGGCGCGCATGGTGGTGAGGAATGTCGGGAGTGAGCTCGTTCAGACGATCACTCCCTCCTCGCTGACCTCGACCGGCGACGGCAGCCTCACCTTGAGCTCGGGCCCGGAGCCGCCGTCGTTCAATCTGGCTCCCGCCGCCGCCGACACCTTCGAATGGCGTTTCTCGGCCGGCGCCGCCGGCGTGGTCCAGCTCACCGGCAGCGCCGCCGGTATCGGATCGCCGAGTGGGCTGACGCGCAGGTCCCTTCCTAGCTCGTCGAATGTGCACCGAGTATTCGAACGGGCTCAAAACCTGGGGTTGATCGTAGCCTCCTCCATGCCGGCGTCGGTGAATTGGGGTCAGGCGGCGGTGATTCCCCTGACCCTCGACTTTTCCAACTCGGGCGCCCAGACCTCGAGTGTGCGCCTTCGCGAGCTGCGCCTGCGGGTCGAGGACGGAGCCTCGTCCGGAGTGATCCCCGCTTCGGTGATCAGCCAGGTCGTGGCAAGCGTGGGTTCACAAGTCCATCTCCGCAAGACGGCCATCGAGGGAACCGGCGCCGAGATGCTCCTCAGTCTGGCGTCGCCGGTGACCATCGATGCCGACGAGACGGTGGCGCTGACCATCGCCATCGATATTGCCGACTCGGCGTCGGCCCCCAGCTTCCGGCTGGCGATCTCCGACAGCACATTCTTCACCGCCGAGGACGCGACGAGCGGCGCCCCGGTTGCGATCCGCTTGCAAGGCGAGAGCTTCCCGGTCGAGACCGGCATCGCTCGGGTGGTGGCGCCGGCGACCGAGCTCCACGTCGAGGCGCCGGCAGCGGCGCCGGCGCGCGTCGGTCGCGGTCAGGCGAGCGTTCCGTTGCTGGGTCTCGACCTCGAGAGCCCCGGACTCACCGGAATCACCTCCGATGTGCGGGTCTTCAGCTTCTCGGTTGCGCTCGAAGATACCAACGGTGCCGTAGTCGGGAGGCCGGCCGACTTCCTCAGTCGCATCCGAGTGGCGGCGGGCTCCCGGACACTGACCGACCGGCCGATCGGGGCGGCCGAAGGCCCGGCCATCGACCTGGCGCTCAACCCGCCGCTCGGAGTGCCGGCCAACACCCCGCTCGATCTATCGATCGAGGGCAACATCGCCGACGCGGCGACCGTCGGCACCGTTCGGCTCCGTCTCCTCGATCCTTCCTTCTGGGAAGCCGAGGACGCCAATACCCAGGATCCGGTGCCGGCGGTTTACGCCGTGACCCCTCTTACCGGGGCGAATGTCTCGGTCGAGGCGCGGGCCGACACTCTTTTGGCGCGGGGCATTGGCCGCTTTCCACCGCGGAGCTCGGTGGGCGCCGGCGACGTCCATGCGATGACGATGATCCTGCGCCACCCGGGAATGACCGGCACCGGGCGCATCGCCGTCGATGCCGTCACCCTCGAGTGCCGGGACGAGGCGCGGCGGCCCTTGATTCCCTCCGTTTACATCGATCGGCTCGAGATCTCGTGGAATGGGATGGTGGTGGCCAACCTCACCGATCCGCCGTCCAACGGCGGGAGCATGACCCTCCCTCTCGCGCCGGGACTGATGATCGAGCCGGCGGATAGTGCGCTCGTGGATGTGGTCGTCGATTTCTCGGCGACGGCGCCGGTGGGATCGATCGAGCTGATGATCTTCGCTGACGGAGTGGATGCCGCCGACGCCAACCTGGCGACCCCGGTCGTGGTCTCGGCGGCAACAGGCGACCTCTTTCCGCTGGTCTCCGGACTCTGTCGTCTCGAGTTGCCTCCACGCGAGCTCGTCGTCGATCTGGCGAGCATGATGCCGGCGGCGCTCGCCGCCGACGGCAGAACGGTGACCGCCGGCACCTTGAGGTTGAGCAACACCGCGCCTGCGGGCTCCGACTCTATTCTCGTCGACCATCTCGTTCTCCGCGCCGCCGATCGCGGCCTCGCTTCAGTGCCTGTCGGAACATCCGCCGGCCGGGTGGAGGTGTACCGGCAGGCCCAGCTCTGGGCGCAATGCGCGGCGCTGAGCCCGGACTCGATGCTCGCCGTGATCTCGGGCGGTCCCGTTCTCCAGGTTCCTGCCGGGGAACCGATCGACCTCGAGGTTCGATGGACGGTCGCGAGAAGCGCGGAAGCGGGCTTCCGTCTCGGCGTCGATGCAGCGGGCATTGGAGTCGTCCAGCCGTCGAGCCCGCTTCTCGAGGTGCGGGTCGAGGCGGCGCAGGGGAACGCATTTCCCCTGTGGACCGAATCGGGCTCCTTCAGCGCCACGACGCTCCGAGAGAGCTACTGCAACTTTCCCAATCCCTTCGCCGCCGGACGAGAGACAACCCGGTTCGCTTACTTCCTGCCCGCCCCCGGGAGAGTCACCCTGCGCATTCTGATGCCCGGGGGGGACGGCGTGGCGACCGTGATCAAAGCGGAAGGTCGCGCGGCGGGGATGAATCAGACCGATTCCTGGGACGGACGCAACGGCCGGGGAGACGTGGTTCGCAACGGCGTCTACGTCGCCGAGCTGGTGGTGAGCTATGACTCCGGGGCCGAGGATCGAGTCTTCCGCAAGGTGGCGGTGGTTCGATGAAGGCGCGGATCCTGATCGGCATCGGGTGGTTGCTTCTCCTGCTTGTCCTCCCCCGGATGGCGGAAGCCGGTGATGACGCGGGGACGGCATCGGTGTTCGCGGAAGGGGCGGGGCCTCGGGCGCTCGCCCTTGGATCCGCCTTCGTCGCCGTCGCCGACGACCCGAGCGCCGCGATCTGGAATCCCGGAGGATTGGGGTGGATCGAGCACACCGAGGCCGAGGCTTCGTATTCGGTGCGCAACAACCTCGGGTTCTCGGAGACGACTCTCGGTCTCGTCGTCCCCAGCTGGAGGTGGGGGGCCGCGGGGTTCACCTTCCGCCGCTTCGGCGCCGACGGAATCGACGTCCGAGATGACCGCAACACACTCGGTGATCCGGTCTCCGATTCGGAGATGGAGATCGGTTTGACCTACGGTCGGGCGGTCTCCGAGGCCTGGAGCCTCGGCGGGACGATCAAGCTCCAGCAACAGAGCCTCGCCGGCTTCAGCGGCAGCGGGCTCGGCGCCGACGCCGGGGCGATGTTTCGACCGGGAGCGGTGTTTGGACGCATCCCTTGGATGGAGCGATGGACCTGGGGCCTCGCGGTGAGGAACCTGATGGAGCCGTCGGTGAGGCTCGATCGCGAGAGCGTCCGCGATCCCTGGGTCCTGCGAACCGGATGGACCTACCGCCATCCGGCGGGGGGCAACCGCCTGCTCGGCACGATCGAGATCGAAAAGCCTCGCGATTCCTCGGCGCTCCTCCACGCGGGGATGGAATACAGGGTCCATCCGCTCCTCTCCTTGCGCGCCGGCCTCAAGGATCAGGGGATCACGGCCGGCGCCGGCATCGAATGGCGCGATCTCTCCTTCGACTATACCTACGAAGACCAGCCGCTCGGCGCGGTGCAATGGATCGGTGTCTCTCATCGCATCGGTCTCAGCGTGCCCGAGCGGCGCCTGGCGGCACAGAAGGCCGAGGAAGCATCCATTCAAGCTCGGCTCGAAGAGTCGTTTCAGCGGCGCCAGGTGGAGCGAATCGAGGATCTGCTCCGCGGCGCCGAAGTGGCGAGAGCCCAGGGCAACCTCGACGAGGCCCTCAATTTGTCCGAGACGGCCGAGGCCCTGGCTCCCGGCTCTCCGCGGGCTCGCAGCATGCAAGTCTCGATTCTCCTCGAGAAGGGCGTCCAGCTCGAGCGCTCCGGCGATTATCCCTCGGCGGCCGTGGCCTTCGGCCGGGTCCTCTCCGTCGCTCCCGGCGATACGACCGCCGCCGCCGGGCAAGCGCGCTGCCGCGCCGAGAGCGACCGCCGCGCCGCTCGCTCGAGCGAGATTCGCCGGCTCTTCACCTCGGCGCTCGACGCCTTTGCCGCCGGCGATCTCTTGAAGGCGCGGTCCGGATTCGCTGCGATCCTCGCCGCGGCGCCTGCCGATACCGAAGCCGCCGCCATGCAGCTCCGAACCCAGCAGGCCGTCGCTCGCCGGATCGAGGATCTGCTCGCGCGCGGGGCGCGCGCCATCGAGGCCGAGCGCTGGGCCGAGTCGGAACAGGCTTTAGAGGAAGCACGGCGGCTCGATCCCGAGGCTCCGGGGATCGCCCGGTGGGAGTCGACCCTGGCTCGCGCGAAAGCGTCCGCGGGCGAGCGCGCGCAGCGCACGGCGAGCGCTCCTGATCCTGCCGCGAAACCTGCGGCCAAGCCTCCGCAATTGACCAAGGAGCAGGTGCGCGAGATCGAGGATCTCTACCGGGGGGGTCTCACCGCGATGACGAACGCGCGCCCCGATGATGCGCTTCGCTATTGGGAGCTCGCCTGGTCGATCGGTCCGGATCCGCGGGTAGCGGAGGCCCTCGAGCGCGAGTACCAGCTCCGTGGAATCGACTTGTTCGCGTCCGGCGAGCTCGAGGAGGCGCTCAACGTCTGGGAGAAGGCGCTGCGCATCGATCCCGAGGATCAACGGACTCAGGGATACATCGCCCGCGCCCGGCTTCAACTGCAGAGGACGCGAGAGATCACCGGCAGGGCGCGATGAGAGCTTCTTCCGGCATGAAGCCGGTATTCGGAATCCGGTGGATCGTCACCGTCGCCGCGGTCGCCCTGATCACGATCGTGGTGATCAGTCTGGGCGTCGTGCACGAACGTCAGATGCGCGAGACCCTGACCTCCGAGCTCGAGAGCCGGATTCTCCTCTCGGCCCGGGACCTTGCCCTGATCAGCGCCAGCGCCCTCCTGGTTGACTATCCCGAGCTCACCCTCAATCCGCTCTTGAAAGAGATGCAGGCGAAACACCCCGAGACGGCCGGCACTGTAGTCGTCGACGTCTCCGGGATCATCCAGGGGCATGCCGACGTGCGCCGAGTCGGGGAAACGTACGTCCCGCCGGCGGGCCTCCATGCGCTTCCCCGAGTGCAGGGACAGGGCGAGGACGAGTTCTTGATGGGGAACAAGGAAGTGTTGGTCGCTTTGGCGACGGTGCATTCTCCCCGCGGCCAGCGCTTGGGGACGGCCAGCGTCGGCCTCAAGCGTGAATACATCAGCCGCGCCATCGGGCGGGCGCGTTTCCAGCAGATTCCGATCTTGATCTCGCTCCTGGCTGCCGGCATCGGATGCGCCTCCATCTTGATGTCGCTTCTGCTCCGGCCGATGGGTGCGCTTCGCAGCGGGCTCGAGCGAATCGGCCGCGGCGACCTCGATACGCCGATTCAGCTCCGCGATCGCACCGAGCTCGGACTGCTCGCCGAGGCGGTGAACACCATGGCCGCCGAGCTGAAGGCCGGCCAGGCCAAGGCCCTGGAAGCGGAGCGCCTCGCTCACGAGATCGAGCTCGCGCGGCGGATCCAGAACATGCTCCTGCCGTCAGGGAGGCGGGACTTCGGCGAGGTCGCGATCGAGGGCGCGTATCGAGCGGCCACCGAGGTGGGCGGCGACTATTACGACGTCATTCAAATCCCGAGTGGCAAGATCGGCGTCGCCATCGCCGACGTCGCCGGAAAGGGGCTCGCCGGCTGCATGGTGACGTCCATGATCCATGCCCTTCTCCGCACCCTGGCGGAGATCCATGACTCGCCCGCCGAGCTCTTGGCGGCGCTCGACTCACGGCTCGGAGCGATGCTCGAACCAGGGCGATTTGTTTCGATGTTCTATGGCGTCCTTGAGCCTGAAACCGGAAAGGTGGTCTACGCCTCCGCCGGACACTCCCCGCTCCTCATCTACCGCAGGGCGACAGGGGCCGTCGAATGGCAGTACAGCGAGGGGATTCCCCTGTGCGCCATCCGCGGCGGGGCGGTGCGCAAGACGGTTCGAGACCGAACGGTCGAAGTCGGACCGGGAGATCTTCTGGTGCAGTACACCGACGGGATCAACGAGGCCACCGACGAGTTCGGGCGTCAGCAATTTGGATTCCAGAACATTGCGAGCGTCGTCCAGACTGCGGCCCATCGCGGGACGTCTGGAGTGTTGAGCGATCTGCAGCAGGCGGTGGAACGTTGGAGAAAGGGACACCCGCCCGAAGACGATGAGACTCTGCTCGTCATCGCCCGTAATGGGGCGGCTGCCGGGGCCGGGAGCCGGATTGAGAAAGGGCCGGGGAATGCCGTGGAGCCCGACCAGGGGGGCGTGGCTTTCTTGGCAGAAGCCAGGAAGCGCGGCCGGCGGCTCACTCTGACGACCATGGAAACCCTGCCGCGCATCCGCGATTGGCTTCGATCTTGTCCGCAGCTCGGGGACTTGCCTCACGACCAGCTCGCGGCCCTCTACCTCGCCCTGTACGAAGCCTCCGCCAACGTGGCGGAGCACGCTTATCAAGAGGATCCCGATCGCGAGTTCGAGCTCTGGTGGGTCCCACTTCGAGACAAACGACCGCTGGATGGAAGGCGCGAGGAAGCGGAGCGCCCAGCGGAAAAGCATGCGGCCCTTGGAGATGGGTTCTTCCTACTTCGGGATGAGGGAAGCCCGTATCGTGCCGATGATTGGCAGAGGACCGACTTCAGTGATCGGGAGGTGAGGCGGCGGGGGAGAGGGTTTGGGCGCGACATCATCGAGTCCATCATGGATGTCGTCCACTACTACCCCGCAACCGACGAGGGCAACATCGTGGTGATGTCATTCGATCAAAGTAGGTCCAGCATTGAGTCGAGAGGTTGACCATGCACGATCCATTTCAAGTGTCTGTCGGCAGAACCCAGGGTCGGACGACGGTGCTCCGGCTGAGTGGCTCGCTCGACGCGAAATCGGCGCCGGTGCTGCTCGAGCGCGCGGCGGCCATACGCGCCAACGGCCAGAACCTGGTGATGAATCTCGCCGACGTGTCGTTCATCGGGTCGAGCGGCGTTGGCGCCATTCTGGTTGTCGCTGAACAGTTTCAGGAACAGGGAGGTATCATGCGGCTGACCAGTCTTTCCGAAGCGGCGGACTCGGTGATCCGCCTGCTCAATCTCGACCGATACCTGACCATCGACACCAACGAGGAGGAGTCGCTTGCCGCCGTCGGATCCTAATCCCGAGATCCGGACCGGAAGTCGAAGTCATTCGAGACATTCGACTCCAGTCGGTCAAAGCGGTTCGGGCCACTCCGGTCGTCCTTTGAGAAGGATCGGTGTCCTGCACGCGCTCGCCGAGCGCGAGCATGCGCTTCACGCTTTGATCGATCTGAACCAGGGGCTCGCGGTCACTCTCGACCTCCACAGCGCCGTGGATCACTTGCTCCTCAGCCTGATGGGACAGCTCGGGACGTCTCATGCCGCCCTCTGGCTCTTGACCGACAATCCGCTCGCGCCTCCGGTCTTGATTCGCAGCCACGGCTTCAATCGGCAACACTTGAGCGTGCTCATCGAGACCTGCGGGGGACAATTGGTGCAGCGCCTTAGCGGGGATTCGACTCCGATCCTCGCCGACGACATGGATCGCGAGTTCGGAGCCTCGAAGGCTGAGCTCTTACGCAAAGCAGGAATCGCCACTCTCGCCGCCCTCTGGGCCAGCGGAACGACGATCGGGTTTGTCGGCCTCGGACACCCGGCCGATGGGGTGAGATTCGAACTCATCGACATCGATGTCCTCGAGGCGTCGCTCGGGATCGCCGGCGTCGCCATCCAGCGGGGGGAGATCTACAACCGATCGCTTGAAAGCGGCCGCCAGCTTCGCCTCGCCAACGAGGAACTGAAGCAGCTGGACCGGATGAAATCCGAGTTCATCTCCAATGTGAACCACGAGCTCAGGACGCCTCTTTGTGTGATCCTGCCCGCGCTCGAGTACGCATTGGAGATGAAGTTGGATGGCAATGAGCTGCAGTCGCTGCTCCAGAACTCGCTGAGCCAGGCTCGGAAGCTCGCCGCCATGGTCGAGGATCTCCTGACTCTCTCCCAGCTGTCCCGGGACACCCTGTCTCTGATGCTCGTCGAGCGCGACGTGACTCCGGCCCTGGGGCGGGCTCACGAAGAGCGCCGGCCTGGGGTCAGCGCCGGTCGCCGCGAGTTGATCCTCGAGGTGCGGCCGGATCTCGCTCCAGCGCAGTTCGACGACCATCGGATCCGCCAGATTCTGGATGCGCTCGTGGACAACGCGGTCAAGTTCACCCCGCCGGGCTCGCGGATCGTACTGCGCGCAGATGAGACTCTCATCGATGGGACTCACTGGGTGCGCATCGACGTGGAAGACGACGGTCCTGGAATTCCAGCGGAGCAATTGCCGACGATGTTCGACGCCTTCCGGCAGCTGGATGGATCGACCACCCGCAAGGTCGGAGGTATGGGAATCGGCCTGGCGCTCGCCCACGACCTGGCCGAGAGAATGGGTGGAAGGTTGCTTGCCTCGAGCGAACCTGGGCGGGGCTCGACCTTTACCCTCCTCCTGCGAGCGTCGAGACCCACAGGGAACGGATCGTGACCCGGATCGATGCAAGTTTCAAAGGAAGGCAACAATGGATCCCAAGGCCGATGGGGTC
>JBIOUT010000243.1:0-5722 GCA_044867365.1 Candidatus Eiseniibacteriota bacterium
TCCGGCGCCGAGCGCCGCGAGCCGGGCCGACTATGTTAAGACAATCGCCCGTGCTGTCAATGGCGCGCGAGATCAAACGCCTCCCGTGTCAATGCTCGCGGCCGGTCTCCTCCCGCTCGACGATCTGGAATCCACGGGCCCTGAGCGCGGCGAGGAACGCCTCCCCCGGCACCGCCAGCTCTTGAGGCACGGCGCCACGCCGGGTGATTTCGCCGCGTCCGAGCATCCCGGCGACGATGGCCGCCGGATAGCCGGTCGTGCGCATCATCGCCGTGTGCCCGGTCGCCGGATCCGCATGGTCGATGAGCTCGAAGATTTGACGCATCGTCCGTCCATCGCGTGGCCCGGAAGCGGTGACTCGGAGGAGCACTACATCCCCGTCCGGATCGACCAGGTGCTCGGCAAGCAAAGCCTCGAGCACTTCGCGCGGCGCCACCGCCACTTCCCGGTCCCAGGGCCGGATGGGCTTGGCGTCCATCAAGCCCAGGTCCTTGAGAAGTCGCATCCGCTGGCAGTGGCCTGGATAACGGATGGTCTTGTACTCGAGGGTGCGGAGCCGCCGGCCGAAAGTGCGCGGCAGAGTCGATGACCCGCCGGAGGTGTGAAAGCACTCGAGCGGTCCGAAGCCGGGAAAGGTGACCGGCTCGACCTCGGTCAACGAATCGACCTCGAGCACCTGTCCGTCGCGCAGCACGCGCGCCGGCTCGACATACTCGTTGATCAGGCCCTCGGGGGCGAAGACGAGCTTGTAGTCGAGGGGCGGCTTGGGCATAACCGGCAGCCCGCCGACCCGGATATAGAGCTCATCGGCTCCCGGGTGGCGATCGAGGGCCAGGGCGCTGAGGACAGTGGCCATGCCGGGAGCCAATCCGCAGTCGGGGATGATGGTCACTCCGGCTTTGCGGGCCTCTTCATCGAGGGCGAGCTCCGCGTCGACGACGTCGTTGTTGCCTCCGAGATCGCAGAAGTGGGCTCCTCCCTCGATCGCCCCACGCGCGAGCCCGGAGTTGAAGCCGTAATAGGTGGCCGAGACCAGGACATCGACTTCGCGGGCGAGATCGGCCACCGCGCCGATCTGGCCGGCATCCAGGCGGCGAGCCTGGGTGCGGCCGCTCGAATCCAGGCGCGCCACGCGCTCGGCGCGCTCGGGGTCGAGATCGGTGACGATGATCGTCTCGACGTCTTTCTGATGATGAGCGAGATCATGGGCGATCGCCGTCCCCTGGAGCCCGGCTCCGATCAACGCCACTTTCATTTCGATGTTACTTTCATTGGCGCCCCCTTCCCATAGCGACGACCTCCGCCCGCACCTCCGCCGGCATCACCGGAGGGTGGAGCGGCAGCTCGAGATGAAATGTCGTCCCTTCCCCAACCGTGCTGGCGACCGAGATACGCCCTCGGTGCGCTTCCATGATTCGGGCGCAAATCGAGAGCCCAAGCCCCGTCCCCACCCCGACTCCCTTGGTGGTGAAACCGGGATCGAAGATTCGCCCCAGGTGCTCGGCCGGTATCCCCTGCCCGTTGTCGGCGAAGGTCAGGTGCGCCCAATCGGCGTCCGTCCAGGTGAAAATGGTTATCGTTCCGCGTCCCTCGATCGCCTCGACCGCATTCTTGAGCAGGTTCATGAACACCTGGTTCATGCGATTGGGGTAGCAGCGGACGAGCGGCAACTCTCCATACCGCCGGACGATCTCGATCCGATCGCCGGTCTCGTGGCGCATGAGATTGAGAGTGGATTCGATCCCCGCCTCGAGGTCGGCGTCCTGGAGATCGGCCTCGTCGAGGCGGGCGAAGGTACGGAGGTCGCGCACGATGTCGACGATACGGGTGACCGCCGATTGGCTCATCGACAGGAGCTCGCGCGCCTGAGCCACTCCCTGGTTTCCATCTTCGTTGGCGGGCATCCGCGCCAGCAACCGGTCCACGACATCCGACGCCGATTTGATCGCACCCAGTGGAGTGTTGATCTCGTGGGCCACACCCGCCACGAGCTCACCCATCGCCGCCATCTTTGCCGATTGCACCAGCTGAGCCTGCGTCTCCCGGAGCTCGCGATTCACCGTCTCGAGCTTGCGATTCTTGTCTTCAAGCTCTTGTATGTCGAGCCATCTCCGGTAACCGGTCTCGATCACCTGAACGAACTGGCGCACGACCACCACTTCATGATCGTTGAAGGCATCGGGGGAAGCGGCGGTCAGGGCAATGAGGCCGTGTGAAAACGGGACATCGAGAGTGACACGCGGGAACTGCTCTCGTGCATGGGCGTCGAAGCCGATGATGGCAAACGAGCGGCGGAACCGGCGCTCCCGCTCCTCTTCGCTCATCCGGCGGATGAGAGTCTTCCCCTCCCGCCAGGCGGCGTAGGCATCGGGGCTCGGAACCCGTCCGGGCTGGAATGCGCGATCCACCCGCCATAGGTCGCGATCGGCGTCGAGCTCACCCACGAGCTCCGCTTGATCGTTGCGGATCCCCTTGCGTAGCGCCCGGGGGAGCACCATGTTCTGGCGGAAGAGACCGTTCGGCTCGTCGATGATGTTGATCGAGCAGCCGAGGAGCGACACGCCGAGTGCGGTCAGCTCTTCGACCAGCGCCCGCACCACCCGTCCCCAGTCATGCGAGCGCTCCATCCGCCCGACTTCGGTCTGCACCCGATCGACCGCGGTTGTCAGCATGAGCGCCTGGTTCTGGCGCTCGAGGCGCTGGAAATCGAGGAATCTCCGGTAGCCGAGCGAGAAGAGATCGGCCATCCGGCCGAGGGTCTCGAGCTCACGAGAGGTGAAGGGGTTTCTGGTGCCGCCGCGGCCGGCGACCAGGATGCCATCGGCGAATGGCACTTCCGCCGACTCGACCACGTCCTCCATCAACGAAGGGTCGAATCCCTGCAATTCCGCGCCGGCGGCGTTGAGACTCTCCATCCAAGCGACGACCATGGCGGACGGGATCTGCCGGCTGAGCACATCACCCGGGTTGGGCAGCTCGGGCCTGAGGAATCCTGGTGGAGCGCCGCGCAGGACCTCCTCGAGCGAGATGACCCTGCTCTTGAGGATGCCCATGGCATGAGCCCCATAGAATTGGAACGTTCCCGCTTGCCGGTCGATCAAGTTGAGCCCACAGAAATTGAGATCGACTCCGGCCGCGCGAAGCTCGTTCCACAGGAGCCGCATCACGCCCTCGAGGTCATCGCCGCTGCGCATGGCGAGAACTCCGCTGACCACATTCTGGAGCGAGGCGAGAAGCGTGGCGCCCCCGTCGAGTGCGGTTGAATTGCCGGCTTCCATCGTGCCGATTCTACGCCCGGGCCAGGGGGCGAGCCATGCCCCGGCGAGCCAGTTCCCGCAGGCGCGCCCGATCGGAGGCGTCGAGGACGAGGCGGCCGGCAAGGAAGGCGTAGAGGAGGAGACCCGCCGCGCCGGCGGCGACGAGCCCGAGCCAGCCGGCTACCGCCCCCAGCCCGACGAGGAAGCGGAGTGAAAGCACAGTCGCGGCGATGACGATGAACGCGGGGCCATAGATGCGCCGCAGGTAAGGCCCGTTCTCCGCGCCGACCGTTGCCGCGCCATGCACCGCGAGCCAGATGTTCCGCGCCACCATCGGGATCAAGGTTCCGATCGCCACTCCCTTGAGACCCAAGCCGGCCTTCACGAGCGCGATCGAGAGGGCGAGATTGGCCAGGGCGCCGATCACTTCACTGATCATGAGCGGGCGAGTGTGGCGAAGTCCGGTGAGCACGGCGTTGGTCACATACTGGCTCATCCCCACCATGTTGGCGGCCATGAGAATGACGAACAACGTCCCGCTCCCCCGGTACATGTCTCCCAACCACAGTCCATAGAACGGCTCGGCGAGTCCGGCGCTCACCGCCGCGAGCCCGCCGATGAGAAGCGTGTTATAGCGGGTGCCGCGGAAATGGAGATCGCGAAGACGCTCGGGAGTGGTTGCCGGATCGGCGGTGGCGGGCATGAAGGTCCGGCTCAAGCCGTAGCAGAGCTGGCGGAAACGCATGATGAAGGTGGACGCGACCGTGTAGTGGGCGACGGCTCCGACTCCGATGAGACGCGAGATGACGAGATTGTCGGCCTGAAAGGTGAGGAGAACGCTCACCTGGATGACAAAGAGCTGAGTCGAGAATCCCAGCAACGCTCGGAACTCCCCCCAGCTGGGTATCTCCCAGCGAAGGCGGGCGCCGTCGAGCTCGCTGCGGGAGCGGATGGCGAGAACGAGGAGCGCCAGGAAATGCGAGGCGAGATAAGCGAGAGCCAGGAGTCGCAGCGACGGCCCGCGCCAAGCGAAAACCGCCACCGCCAGTCCGGCATAAACCGCCTGTCCCAGGGCCGGGATGAGATCCACCAGGTCATAGCGGTTCCGGCTCATGAGCAATCCGAGGAAGGGAGTCGCGAGAAGGCTCGCGACCACGGTGCCGACGAGCGCGTGATAGGCGGCGATGGCATCACCGCGAAAACTTTCCGGGATGCGCATGCTATCGACGAGCGGACCGGAGAGGGCATAGCCGATGATGCCGGTGAGAAGCGCCATGAGCCCCGACGCGACGAGCGCCGTCGAGATCACCCGGGTTCTCCGCTCGGGATCATCTCCGGCATTGGCGATCTCCCGGCTCACCGACGAGTGGAGTGGCCCGCCGGCAAGATTCAAATACGCGAGCAGCGAGAGAAGGACGCCGAAGGCGCCGAAGCGCTCGTCGCCGAGGCGTGAGAGGAGGAATGGCGTGATGAGGAGCGCGACCGGCACGCGCAGCACCATCGCGCCCCAGGAGCCGGCGAGATTGGCGAGAAGCCGGCGGGAGAGAGCGGACATCGGCCGCCCGCTTCCGCGGTCATCTATCGGGGCCATGCGGTCATCGCTCGCAGGAGGTAGCTCACGCTCGGCCGCATCCGGCCGGCGATGATCGAGCGCCAAAGATGGCGTCGCGCCTGACGAAAGTCCCCGGCGCGGTAGTGGCGCACTCCGCTCCGGCATTCGAGATGGGCGCGGGCGGCGCGGGCGACCCGCCGGTAGAGCCGGGGATTGCGTTCGAGTGCGGAAGCGAGCACGCGTTCCTGGGCCCGATGGAGCTCGCCGCGGTCGGCTCCCGCCAGGCTTCCCTGCCGCTCCCGATGCTCGACCCACGATCCGGGAAGTACGGCCACCGGCCCCGCCTCGCTCATCCGCAACCAGAGGTCCCAATCTTCGGCGAAGCGGAGATCCTCACGGAATCCGCCCGCCTCCACCACTGCCCTTCGCCTCGCGACCACCGTCGATGTGCAAATCGGATTGTGAATCAGAAGAGAGGCGGCGGGGGGCGAATCCAGGCGGCGGCATCGATGCTCGCGTACCGCTCCCGCTTCGAGATCGCGAATTCGATAATCGCCGTAGAGGAGACCGGTGCCGGGAAGGTCATCGTCGAGCAGCTGCTCCACCCGTCCAGCGAGCCAGATGTCATCGGCGTCGAGGAAGCCGATGAGCTCGCCCTGCGCCTCGCCAATCCCGAGGTTTCGCGCCGCCCCCGGTCCGCGATTCGGCTGCCGGAACAGGCGAACCGCCTCCAACCCTTGGACCGTTTCCGGACTGCCGTCGGTCGAGCCGTCGTCGACGACCAGGATTTCGACATCCCGGCGGCCTGCCGCCTCGACCGAGCGCACGGCCTCGGCAAGAAACGGCCCGGCATTGAATGCGGGGATGACCACGCTCAGACGGATCATCCTGTCATCAGAAAGTGCGTGAGATA
>JBIOUT010000244.1:0-7407 GCA_044867365.1 Candidatus Eiseniibacteriota bacterium
AGGCGGCGGAGAGCGATGCCGCCACGACCACGATCAAAGCCTCGACGAAGGGACGGACCGTCGGCGCCCAGAGAATGGTCCAGCCAAAGAACTGGGGATTGATGACAAAGACGAGGAGCAGAGCGAGCGCTATACCGGTCGTTGCACCGATGGCGAACGAGGCTCCGCCGATGAGCACCGCTTCGCCGAGCAATGCCCGGCGGATCCTTCCCGGCGCTGCTCCAATCGCGCGTAGGATGCCGAGTTCGCTCCGCCGCTCGGCGACCCCCGCGGTCAGGGTGAAGAAGGCTCCGGCCCAGGCCACGACCAGAGCGATGAGCTTGAGCGTGGTAGTGACGGCGAAGGTCTGATCGAACTGGGCCAATGCCGCCTGGCGAATCTCCCGGTGCGAGCGGATAAGCAGAGAATGTCCCGCAAGTCGCCGGCGCAGCGCATCCCGCGCTGCAGCCGGATCGGCGCCCGCTTCCAGGTAGACGGCAAGCGAGTTCACCTCCCGGTCGCCCCATCGGCGCCGGTAATGGTCGAGATCGATGAGAACAACTCCGCTATCGCTCGTGTAGTCGTAATAGACGCCGGCGATCGGGAGGGCCACGATCCCCGAGGGAGTCGCCAGGTGCAGGGTGTCGCCTTCGGCCAGGTGCCGGTGACGGGCAAAGGGCTCGCTCACCACCACCTCATCTCGGGAGGCGGCGCGGGTGAAGATGGAATGGGCATCTCCCTTGAGAAAGTGAAACGCCGATTCTCGCGCCAGAACGTTGAAAATGACGGCGCTGCCTCTTGCCGGCCGGACCGCCCGGCCATCGGCCCCGTCATTCACCTCGAACATCCGCAGCCGGTCGACCCCTCGCACTCCGGGAAGTGCATCGACGGCGGCCAGGACATCGGGCTCGAGGACTGCATCCGACCCGGCAGTGCGCTGAGCCGAGGACGACACGTAGAGATCCGCCCGCACCGTCTGCCCGATCCAGAGATCCACCGTCCGCCGGAAGCTTTCGACCATGATCGAGACTCCGATCGCCATCGCGAGCGCCGAGCCCAGGGCGGCGACCGTCGCCGAGTCACGGCGGAGCGCGGTGCGCAGCTGCCCGGCCGCGAGCCGCAAGCTCACCCGCGCCCGGGCGAAGGGTGCAACCAAAGCCGCAGCACCGACCGCCGCCGCCGGCGCCGCCAGAGCCCCGGCGATCAAGATCAAGAAGGCGGCGACGAAGCCCACACCCGGATTCCGGGCGGAGAGTCGCGAAGCCGCGATCACTGCGGCCAGCGCATAGGCCGCAGCCGAAGCCACGACCATCCGCCCGATCGGCAGGCGGCGGCGCGCCGGGTAGCGGCCCTCGGCCAGGACGCGTTGCGGCTCGAGCCGTGACGCCTCGCGAGCGGGCGCCCAGGCGCCGGCGATCACCGCTCCCATCCCCGCCACCGCCGCAATTCCGAGATCGCGAGGTCGCACGAAGAGGTCGCGCACCGCCACCTGTACATAGAGCGCCGAAACCGTGGCGGCGATCGACCCGAGGAGCCACCGGGCAAGGAGGAGTCCGAACCCGAGACCGGCGGCCACTCCTACGGCACCGAGCACCAGGTTCTCGGCAAGCACGAGATCCCGGATCCTCCGGCGCGAGGTTCCGAGGGCGCGCAGCAATCCGATCTCGCCGCGGCGGCGCACGACCGAGGTCATCGCCGCATTGCCGACGATGAACATTCCGACCAGGAGCGACACCAGGCTGAGCGCGGTGAGGTTGAGCCGGAAGGCGGCGAGCATCGTCTCCACCTGGGCCGGACGCGCTCCTGGTCGGCGCACCGCAGCATCCGGCGGCCAACCGCGAGCAGCGAGGGCAAGAGGAAGAGCGGCCGCGACCGAGTCCGGCCGGCGGGCCACGAGATCGATGCGGTCGAGTCGGCCGATCTTGCCCGCGACCTCCTGGGCGGCGGCGATATCGAGCACGACCACGCTCTGCTCGGTGCGCGCGAAAGCGCCGTCGAATTGAAGCAATCCTTGGACGACCAGGGTATCGGGGCGGCTGCGGATGAGGATCCGCAGCGAGTCACCGACATCGATGCCCAGGGAGCCGGCAAAGTCCCGGGGAAGGAGCGCCCCGCGAGGATCTGCGACCCAGCGCAAGAATTCGCTGGACACGATTGGTGCGGTTTTCGTGACGGGCTTCGCATTCTCGGAGCTCATGAGGTCATAGCTCCGAAAGGAAGCATTGGAGAAGGAGTCCACTCCCACGACCTCGACCGCACGCCCCGGATGATCGGGGAGCGATGCCGTGGCCATGACCATCGGGGTCGCCGCTTCGATCCCCGGGAATCGGCGCACCTCGAGAAAAAGGCTGTCCGGCAGGCCGCCGCTCGCACCCGTGATCTCGAGATTCGCCCGGCCGGCGATGGCATCGACCGTCGCCGAAAAGGTGCGAATCACCGTCCAGTTGGCGGCGCGCACCGCGACGAAAACCGCGACCCCGAGGGCGATTCCTGCGACCGGCAGGAGAGTGAGGCTGGGGGCCCGCAGCGCGTGGCGGAGACCGGTCCACACGACGAGGCGCCGCACCATCGAGTCCGAAATGTTATGGGCCACGGTTCGCCTATCGCGGCGAGCCGGCGATCGCCGGCTCGAACCGCCCGTCTCGCAACACGAGCACCCGATCCGCCACCTCGACGAGCTCGCGGGCGTGGGTGGCGAGGATCACCGCAGTACCAAGTCTCTCGGGGAGCTCGCGCAAGAGGCGCACGATCTCGGCTCCGGTTCGCGAGTCCAGGTTGCCGGTGGGCTCATCGGCAAGGAGGAGTGCCGGCCGATTGATCAGCGCCCGGGCGATCGCCGCTCGCTGTCGTTCGCCGCCCGAGAGCCCGCTCACTCGGCGTTCTCCGAGGGAGGCGAGCCCCACGGCGCCGAGAAGCTCGCGCGCCCGCTTCGCCGCGTCCCCCGGCGACTGACCGGCAAGCAGCGCCGGCAGCATGACGTTTTCGAGCAAATCGAGGGTGGGGAGAAGATTAAAGAACTGGAAAACAAATCCGACCTCGCGCAATCGGAAGTCGGTGCGCGCGTCATCGTCGAGTCGCCCGAGATCTCGACCGCCCACCAGGACCGTCCCTGAAGCCGGCCGGTCCATGGCGCCGATGACGTGAAGCAAGGTGCTCTTGCCACTCCCGCTCTGACCGATGACTGCGATGAACTCGCCCCGCTCGACCCTCAGCGAAACCCCGCGCAGGGCCTCGACCGATCCCCCGTCCTCGTCATAGACATGGCGCACGTCGCTGAGGACGACGAGCGGGCTCGAGTCCTCACAACCGCTGGCCATGGGAGAACTCGAGGACGATACCGTCCGGGTCGACGATCTCGCAGATATAGCCGACAACCTCTCCGCAATCGGTGGGAGGGAGGACGAGAGTCCCCTCGGCTCGAGCTCGCTCGGCGATCTCATCGACCGCTGCCCGCGATTCCAGCGCGAAGCCCAAATGGTTCACCGGGGAATGGGTTGACAATTTGCTTCCGGGGGCTGAATCGGCGTCGGACGCATCCCGGGCGAAGAGCACCAGGGTGATCGGTCCCAGGGCTTCTTCCTCGCGGAGCCAGACCACACGCGATCTCCGGCGTGGATCGGGTCGCTCGTGGACCACCCGCATGCGTGTGTAACGGGCGTAGAAATCGATCGTCCGCTGGATATCGGTCACCTGGAAGGCCAGGTGCGTGAACCGGCAGCCTCTTTCAAGCACCATCGGATTCTACCGGATCGGTTGTGCTGGGACATCGTTCCGCCGGGACTTGCGCTCCGGCGGCGGCACCCCTAACGTCTCGCCTGAAACCGAATTTTGGCGAGCTCGAGAAAAGGGATTGCGCATGACGATCGCGAGTTTCGAGGGGAAATCGCCACGTATCGGAGAAGGGAGCTACGTCCATCCCTCGGCCGACGTCTTCGGCGACGTCACCGTGGGACGCGGCTGCTGGATCGGCCCGGGCGCACGCATTCGCGGCGACTACGGCGCGATCCGCATCGGGGATCATACGGCCGTCGAAGACAATTGCGTGATCCATGCCCGCCCCGGCCAGACCTGCGCCATCGGCAATTGGGTGACGCTCGGACACGCTTCGATCATCCACAACGCCCTCGCCATCGGCGACTATGCGGTCATCGGCATGGGCGCAGTGGTGAGCGACTGGGCGGTCCTCGGCCAGTGGGCGGTGGTCGGTGAAGGCGCGGTGGTGCGACAGCGTCAGGAAGTCCCGGCCGGCCACGTCGCCGTGGGCGTGCCAGCGAAGATCCTCGACAAGACGATCGACGACGCCTACAAGGCCGAGTGGATGGGCTTCAAGCAGACCTACGTCGATCTCGCCCGCCGCTATCCCCGCGGCCTGCAAAAACTGCCCGAATCCTCCTAGGCAACCTTCAAGCCAACCCTTCATTAAGTAAAAGCTTGCCGCAACAACTCGGATCGGATACGTTGCCCGCCCGCGGACGACACTCGCCCGGGACCGGTTCGCACCATCCCGGCCGGCTTGGGGCGAGGCCACCCGCCGACGGAGGGACCCATGTCGAGCTCGATCTCCGTCCCGCGTCACGCCATCCTGCTCACCTTCTCCGCCTTCCTGCTCTTCACCGCATCGTGCTGTCACAGTTCTCGTGAAGCCAAACAGGAGGACGGAAAGCTCGACCTCTCGGCCCCCGCTCGGGCCAAGGTCGATGTCGAGGTCCGAAGGGCCGCCTCACGACTCCTCGCCGATGGGAAAGGCGATGAAGCGATTCCGGTGTTGGTTCGAGTGACCGGAGAGGATGCGCGTAGCAAGCTCGAAGGCGCCGGAATGAATGTCGAATCCGTGGTCGGAGAGGTGGTGTCGGGCAAGATACCGGCCAAAGCCCTCGCCGACGTGGCGTCGCTCGACGCCGTGATCCAGGTGCAACTCGCACACCAGCTGGAGATCAAATGACTCGCATGCGCTGGCTCGCGATCCTGATCCTCGGCTTCCTCGGAGCGACCGACGCCGCCGGCTATCCCGGCCTCACTGCTGACGAGGCGCGCAAGCTCGATCCCCTTCTCGCCGTCGCCGCCACGCCCTTCGTCGGTCCCGACGGCGGCCCGCGCTCACCCGCCGCCGCCCTCCCCACCTCCCTCGGCCCGATGGCAATGGTGAGCGGCGTCAAGCTCGAGCACGGCATCCCAACGGCTCCCCTTCTCATCCGGGTCGACGGCGGCGATGCGCGCGGAATCGAGGCGCTCGGCATCGCCATCGACGCGGTGGTCGGAGAAGTGGCTACGGCCCGCAACGTCCCGCTCACTCGCCTCGCTGATCTTGCGCGCCGGCCCGAGGTGGCGAGCATCCAGGCGGCCCGGCGGCTCTATCCGATGAACGACGTGAGTGTGCCCGAGATCGGCGCCCCAGGCGTCTGGGCGAGTCCCTACAACTCGACCGGGCAGGGGGTGATCATCGGCATCGTCGACACCGGAATCGACGTCAACCATCCCGACTTCCAGCATGCGAACGGCACCACTCGCATCAAGTTACTGCTCGATCTCAGCCAGTCGGGGAATGGCCCGTTCGGCGGGACGCTGTTCAACGAATCACAGATCAACGGCGGGATCGTCGCCCCTGATGTGGTCGGCCACGGCACCCATGTCGCCGGCACCGCCGCCGGGGGCGGCATGGCGGACAGCTCCTTCCGTGGCGTCGCCTGGAACGCCGATCTCATCATCGTCAACGCCGACCGCCAGAGGAACGGCACCTTCACCGAGAACGACATCGTCAACGGGCTCTCCTTCATCGATCAACAAGCTGCCGTCCTCCAGGAGCCATATGTCGTCAACTTGAGTCTCGGCGGACACGGCGGCGCCCACGACGGCACCGAGCTCCAGGAGCTGGCCATCGATGCCCTGGTCGGAGCGGGGAAAGCCGGCAAGGCGATCGTCGTCGCCGCAGGCAACGAGCGGAGCGGCCCCCCCCGACATGCTCAGGGCACGGTTCAGTCTCAAGATCTTCCCGGCGGAATCCAGCTCGACTTCCAGGTCCCGAACTACACTCCCCAACCCGGCCAGCAGAACGACATCGTCTACATCAACATCTGGTACGAGGCCTTCTCGTCCTTCGCGATCAGCCTCGAGACTCCCAATGGAGCCACCGTCGGTCCCTTCTCTCCGGGTGAAGGCAATTCCGAGACCGGCACCTCTACTCCCGACGGGCTCGTGGGCTTGTTCAACGCCGAGACGGGGACGAGCCCACAGAACGGCGATCTGCAGGCGACGGTCGTGGTCATCGACGTCCCGATCGCTCCGGCCGCGGGCACGTGGACGATCCGAATTGCCGGGGACACCGGCTCGTTCGACGGCTACCTTGCATTCAGCAGCATGGGTGCCTCCTTCGCCGCTCCCTACGCCACGACCGTGGGGTTCGTCGGCGAGCCGGCCACCTCGCGCAATGCGATCACCGTCGGCTCCTACACCTCCAAGATCGCTTGGGATGACAGAGACGGGAACCATCACGATCTCCGCTTGCTCGGACAACCGACTGCTATTCCGGGCCGGGCCTCGCCGTTTTCCAATGCCGGCCCGACGCGCGACGGTCGCCTGAAGCCCGAGATCTGCGCGCCCGGGGAGCTCATCGCTTCCTGTTACTCCGCGGATGCGCCGCCTGGCTCGGCGGCGAGCGTCTACACCTCACCTTTCCCACAATGGCCCAACTTCTTCATCCTCCAGGGCGACCGCTATGCGATCCAGCAAGGCACGAGTCAGGCCTCTCCGCATGTGACGGGGTCAGTGGCGCTCCTCTTCCAGCTCCATCCCAACTGGGACATCTTCGACGTGAAGCGCGCGCTCACCGTGACCGCGCGCTCCGACCTCTTCACCGGGGTGGTGCCGAACGACCAATTCGGCAACGGCAAGCTCAACATCCTGGCGGCGGTCGCCGCCACCGCCGCCGGAGATTCACTGCCCCCGGGCGACGTCAATGCGAGCGGAACCACCGACATCGATGACGCCACCTTGACCATCGACTTCGCTCTGCAACGCGCGTCGCCGTCGGCAGGCGAGTTCGATCGCGCCGACATGAACGCCGATCACATCATCGATGTCGCCGACGTCGTGCTCGTCGTCGCTGCGATACCGGGACTGCTGGCGCCGCCGGCACCGCCTCTCGAGACCGACGGGCGCACCTGGATCTTGCCGGTGGGCCTCTCCGCGGATCGCACCGTGGTCGGCGCCGAGCTCGAGCTCGTCACCGAGGAAACCGGGGTCACCGTTCTTCCGGGGGCGGTTCGGCCCGGGGGCGAGGGCGCCTTCGCCCGGGCCATGCCCGGAAAGGCGGGACCTGCGAGCGTTCGCATCATCGCCTTGAGTCTCGATCAAAGCGGGCTCGCCGGCCATCAACCCGCCGTTCTCGTCCCGTTCAGAGACGAGACGACCGGCGGCGACGCCGCGTCATGG
>JBIOUT010000245.1:0-9648 GCA_044867365.1 Candidatus Eiseniibacteriota bacterium
CGAGCGCGCGTCGCATGCTCTCACCCTACCCGATTGCCGGTCTCCTCGCCGCGGAGCACTCGGGAAGGAAGTCGCACCCCCTCCCCGGCCCCGCCTCGCCCATCGACCGGCGGGACGTCCTCGCGGATGCGCTAATGCGGGCGCGCTCCGCCCTTAGGCTTGTCCTCCTTGCCCGGAAGCTCGGTCACCAGCGCCTCGGTGGTGAGGAGGAGCCCGGCGATCGATGCCGCGTGCTGGAGTGCTACCCGCACCACCTTGGTGGGGTCCACGATCCCCTTGGCCTTCAGGTCTTCGAGCTGGAGAGTGACCGCATTCCATCCGGTGGTTCCGCGTGCGGCGAGCACTTCCTCGACCACGACCGAGCCATTGGCGCCGGCATTGAGCGCCAGGCGGCGAGTCGGCTCACGTAGCGCCCTCCTCACGATGACGATTCCGGCCGCCTCGTCGCCGCTCGCGCTCAAGCTCGTGAGTGAACCGGCGGCGCGCAAAAGCGCCACTCCCCCGCCGGGAACCACCCCTTCCTCGACGGCGGCGCGGGTGGCGGCAAGCGCATCTTCGACCCGAGCCTTCTTCTCCTTGAACTCGGTCTCGGTGGCGGCGCCCACCCGGATGATCGCCACCCCGGCCATCAGGCGCGCCAACCGTTCCTTGAGCTTGTCCCGATCGTAATCCGACGTGGTCTCCTCGATCCGGCGCCGGATCTCCTGAGCGCGGGCCTTGATGTCGTCCGGCTGGCCGCCACCGCCGATGATCGTCGTCGTGTCCTTGTCGATGAGGATCCGCTTGGCCTGCCCGAGATCGGTGGGACGCACCCGGTCGAGCCGCTTTCCCGCCTGCTCGCTCACCACCTGGCCGCCGGTCAGGATGGCCAGATCTTCGAGGATCTCCTGGCGGCGATCCCCGAAGGCAGGCGCCTTGACCGCCGCGCAGAGGAGGGCGCCGCGCAACTTGTTGACGACGAGCGCGGCGAGCGCTTCGCCTTCCACTTCCTCGGCGACGACGAGGAGCGGACGGCCCACGCGCACCACCGCCTGCAAGACCGGCAGCAGACTCTCGAGGCTCGAGATTCTCTTGTCATGGAGAAGAATGAGAGCGTTCTCGAGCACGACCTCCATGCGCTCGGGATCGGTGACGAAGTAGGGCGAGAGATAGCCGCGGTCGAACTGCATCCCCTCGGCCACCTCGAGCCGCGTCTCAGTCCCTTGCGCCTCCTCGACGGTGATGACTCCTTCCCGTCCGACACGATCCATGGCGTCGGCGAGGAGCTCGCCGATGGCGCGGTCGTTATTGGCCGAGATCTCCGCCACCTGCGCGATCTCCTGCCGCTGAGTCACCGCTTGTGATTGCTGGCGGACGCCTTCGATGACCGCCGCTACCGCACGATCGATCCCCCGCTTCACCGCCATCGGGTTGGCGCCCATGGTCACCACCCTCAAACCCTCGTGGAGAATCGCCTGTGCCAGAACTGTCGCCGTGGTCGTGCCGTCCCCCGCCACCTCCTGGGTCTTGACCGACACCTCCTTGATGAGCTGCGCCCCAAGATTCTCGTAAGGATCGGCGAGCTCGATCTCGCGGGCGATGGTGACCCCGTCGTTGGTGATGGTCGGCGAGCCGAACTTGCGGTCGAGGAGCACGCTCCGCCCGCGGGGGCCGAGGGTCACCCGGACGGCGTTGGCGACCTGATCGACGCCGCGCCTGAGCGCGTCGCGGGCGGCGGAATCGAAGCTGAGCTGTTTGGCCATCCTCGAAAGCTCCTCCGTGACGTGAACGACAGACGGCGGAGCCTAACGTCCCAGCCTGACCTCCCGCAAGGGGACGAATCGATCAATCGGCGAGGCGAGCTGCGCGGATGAGGGTCGCCGGCGAGCCGGGCGACGAGGCGAGCTGCGCGACGGGGGGGTGCGCCTGCTCGGACAGTCCTCGCGCGCCGTCGACCTGCGGTGCGGAATCGGGCAGGCGCCGGCCGGCGCGCTGTGGAACTCGCTGGCGCACCCCCTCATCTGCGCAGCTCGCCGGCGAACGACTCGGTCGCCTCCTCGGGGACGAGCTCCCGATAGAGCTCGACGGTGCGATCGAGCACACGCTCGAGCGCGTATTCGGCTTGAACGCGGGCAAGAGCCGCGGCGGAGAGGGAGGATCGGTGCTCATTGTCGTCAAGAAGGGCGATGACCGCCGATGCCAACGCCTCGGGGTCGCGCGGCGGGACCAGAACTCCGGCGCGGCCGCGGTCGAGGATCTCCGGCGGGCCACCGGCATCGGTGGCGACGACCGGCACTCCGGCCGCCATTCCCTCGAGCACCACCCGCCCGAAAGTTTCGCTGTGCGAGGGAACGAGGAGGAGATCGAACCCCGGAAGCAAGCCCGGCACGTCCTGCCGCGCCCCGAGAAAGAGGACCGCGTCGGATACCCCGAGCTCGGCGCTCCTTTGCCGCAACCGGCGCTCCTCGCCCGACTCGCCCACAGTCTCCGATCCGACGAGCACCAAGCGTGCATCGTTGTATCGGCGGCGGATCGCGGCGAGGGCGGTGATCGCCTCGAGCTGGCCCTTCTTGGGATCGAGTCGGCCGACGAGACCGAGAACCGGCGCATCCGCAGCGGCGCCCCATGAAGCGCGCACGGAGACGCGCGCCGCCTGCCGTCCCGGTCCCGAGGGGAAGGCGCGAAGATCGATGCCGTTGGGAATGACGACGACCTGCTCCGGCGCGAGAGGCAAACAGGACAACAGGAATCGGCGCGAGAGCTCGGTCAAGGCGATGACCCGGTCGACACGCCGATAGAGCCAGCGGTGAAGGAGCCCGCGCTTGCGAACCCGCCGAAAGAGGATGTGGCTCGTCAGCACGAGTCGAGGTGAACGCTTCTCGCGCCCGCTCTTGGCCGCCGGGACGAGAAGCCAGAGATCGGTGCCGCGATGGGCATGCAGGAGCTGGACTCGCTCGCGCGCGATAAAGCGGCGGATCTCCCTCGCCGCCCGCGGCGACCAGTAGTCACGGGCCGCGACCGCGAGTCCCGCGATGCGTTCGGCGGCGATCTCGCGGGCCACCGGGGTCGCCGAGCGGGCAAGGGCGAGGGAGCGGATCTGCCGCCGCCGGAGCGCAGATGCGAGCTCGACCGCGATCTGTTCGAGCCCACCCCAGGAAGGGCTCAGGCAGCACTGGGCGACGGTAAGCATGGCGTTGGCGATTGCGCCGATTCGCCGCTACCGCCGGCGCGCGGCGGCAGCACGGCCTCGCTCGAGACGGCGGTGCGCGGCTTTTAGACCTTTCAGGGTCAGCGCCGGATCGACGATCTCGATCGAACGGCAGATGCCGCGCACGAGATCTGCATATCCGCCGGTCGCGATGACCCGGGGCTTGGCGCCGAGCTCCGCACTGATCCGAGCAACGAGCCCGTCGATCAAGATGGCGTTGCCGAGCACGATCCCGGCGCGGATGCTCTCCTCGGTGGTGCGGCCGATCGCCCGCTCGGGAGCGGCGAGCTCCACCCGCGGCAGGCGCGCGGCGCGCCGGAAGAGGACATCGGCGGAGGTGGCGAGACCGGGAGCGATGATCCCTCCCAGGTATTCGCCGCGAGCGCTGATCACGTCGAACGTGGTCGCCGTCCCCAGATCGACGACGATCGCGGGAAGGCCATAGAGATCGCGGGCGGCGATGGCATTGGCCAGTCGATCCGGTCCCACCGCCGATGGATCCTGATAACGGTTGGGGATCCCGAGATCGGTGCGGTGATCGAGGACAAGAGGCTGCTCACCGGCGATCTCGGCGAGCGCAGATGCGAAATCGCGGGTGAGGGTGGGGACGACGCTCGTCAGGGCGCCGGCGAGCGGCGGATGGAGAGCGATGCCGCGGTCGGCGGCGAGGGCGCGCAATAGATGAACGATCTCGTCGGCGGTGCGCTCGCTCGCGCTCGCAATCCGCCAATGTGCGAGAAGCTCGTCGCCGTCGAAGATGCCGACGGCCACACTCGTGTTGCCGACATCGACCGCGAGCAGCCGGGCCGCACCACCCGACCGCCTTGCCGCCGGTTTCCTCGACGCAATCTTCCTCGTCCTCGACCCACCCTTCCTCGAGGTCATCGTCCCTCCCCTGAAGCCGGCGGAGCGATCTCCGGCGGCCGGTGTGGCGCGGTTCCGGCAGGCGGTGAGCCCTCACCTCCGGGTTGGCGAGCGCGCCCGCGCCGCACCGCGAAACTGATCGCGACGCTCACCAGATAGAGCCCACTCAGCGGAATGGCAAGGAGAAGCATCGAAGGCCCGTCCCCGGGGGTGACCGCCGCCGCGAGCACGAAGATGGCGAGGACGGCGATGCGCCATTGCGCCCGCAGCCACTCGGGGGTGACCACCCCGGCCATGGTGAGGACGGTGGTCACCAGGGGAAGTTGGAACACGAATCCACAGGCGAGCGTGAGCTGCAGGATGAAACCGAGAAGGTTGCCGACAGCGATGGTCGGGGTCATGCGGGAGGTGCCGAAGGCGAGCAGGATGCGCAGGATCGCCGGCACCAGGATCAGGAACCCGAACGCCGACCCGAGATAGAAGAGAAAAGTGGAGCAGAAAACCGCGGGCAGGACATAGGAGCGCTCCTCGCGCAGGAGACCGGGGACGACGAACTGCCACACCCGCCAGCAGATGAACGGCAAGGTGAGAAGCACGCCGCAGCAGAGCGCCACCTTGATCCGGGCGCCGAAAGCCTCCGCCGGTCCCAGGAAGATGACCGGCATTCCGGTCGGCATGGTGCGGTCGATCAGCAGATCGAGCACCCGGCCGGAGATCGCCCACGAGAGCCCGAGCCCCACCCCCACGGCGATGAGGCAGTCGATGAGAACCCGCCTGAGCTCCTCGAGATGATCGAGGAAGGGCATCTCCTTCGCGTCGACCGGCGGCTGCGCTCGAGCGTTCAACCTTCTTCGCTTTCCTCGCCGCCGTGGGAGCTCTCGTCGCCGCCGTCCTCGGCCGCCGGCTGGCCGGTTCGCCGCAGACTCTTGACCTCGTCCATGAACTGACTCACATCCTGAAAATGGCGGTAGACCGAAGCGAAGCGCACATAGGCCACCTCATCCAGCTCTCGGAGCACCGCCATCACCCGTTCGCCCACCTCGTCGCTCGTTACCTCGGCGAGGCCGAGGGCGCGAAGCTGGCTCTCCAGGCGATCGACCGCCTCTTCGATGGCGGCCGAGGGAATGGGCCGCTTCTCGGTGGCGCGACGGATGCCGTTCTGGAGCTTGGCGCGGTCGAACAGCTCGCGGCGTCCATCCTTCTTGATCACATAGAGGAGGTCCGATTCGATCTCCTCGTAGGTGGTGAAGCGATGACCGCAAGCCAGACACTCGCGCCGGCGCCGGATGGCGCTTCCTTCCTTGGTCGATCGGGAGTCGATTACCCGATCTTCAAGCTGTCCGCAAGCGGGGCACTTCATGATTCATGAGCGCCGCCGGCGCCACTCGAGGAGGCGCTTGCTTGGCGCGGTGAATGGAGGGCAGTCAGAGATCCGGCAATCATCGGCACCACCGTGCCGTCGTCGCGGCGGAGCAAGAGAGCTCCGGTCGAATCGATGTCGAGAGCGATTCCGGTCGTGACTCCGGCGCCCTCGGCGCCGCCTTCTCGGGCGCCGGCGGCATTGACGCCCGTGGTCACCTGCACCGGGCTGCCGAGGTGGTTGCACCCTTCGCGCCAGGCCGCAAGAACTTGCGCCTCGAGTCCGCCGCCGAGATCGGCGAGCATTCGCTCGAGCTCGGCGAGGACGAGCGCAGCAAGAGGATTCCGGGCTACCGGACGTCCCGCCGCCTGATCGAGAGCGATGGCGGCCCGGCCGATGGCCCCGGCCGGCGGGGACTCGTGAACATTGATCCCGATCCCGAGCGCAATCGTGCTCTCTCTCACGACTTCGCCCAAGATACCACAGAGCTTCGCTTCCCCCACCTCGAGGTCATTGGGCCACTTGAGTCCGGCCTCGACCCCGCACGCCCGCGCGATCGCCCGCTTGACCGCCACCCCGGCCCCCAGGGTCAGGAGACCGGAAGGCACGTGCTCCGGCCCGCCGACGAGGACGGTCATCCAGAGCCCGATCCCCGGGCGCGAAATCCAAGCCCGGCCCATCCGCCCCCGCCCCCGCGTCTGCTCTTCGGCGATCACCACGAGCCCGGGAGTGGCGCCGGCGCGCGCCAGCTCGCGGGCGCGATCGTTGGTCGAGGGGAGCGTGCGATGCACCTCGAGTCGACGGCCGAGCGAGCGGGTGGTGAGCAGGCTCTGGAGAAGATGGGCGTCGAGAGGATCGGCGGCGAGCCAGTCGATGGCCATCGCCCTTCTCAGGCGAAGTCCTCGATCGAATCGATGACCAGGGCGAGATCGAGGGCGGGTGCCGAGTGGGTAAGTGCGCCGATCGCCACCGAGTCGACGCCCAGAATGGCGAATGAGCGCACGCTTCCGAGGTGAATGCCGCCCGATACCTCGACCCAGGGGCGGCCTGGCGTCCTCTTGCCGCCGCTCCCGCCGCGCTTCTCGATCTCGAGCCTCTCGAGGGTGGCCCGCACCTCCTCGGGAGACATGTTGTCGAGAAGGATCTCGTCCGCGCCTGCCCGCGTCGCTTCCTCGGCCTCCTCGGCGTTGCGCACCTCGACCTGCACCTTGAGGTCCGAGTTCCGCCGCCGCACCTGACGCACGGCGCCGGTGATCGAACCGGCCGCCGGCAGGTGATTGTCTTTGATCAGCACCATGTCGAAAAGACCGAAGCGATGGCTCTGTCCGCCGCCGGCGATCACCGCGTACTTCTCGAGCACCCGGAGCCCGGGCAGCGTCTTCCGGGTGTCGCGCACCTTGACTCCGGTGCCGGCGAGGGCTTCGACGAAGCGCGAGGTCAGGGTGGCGATCCCCGACAGATGCTGGAGAAAGTTGAGAGCGACGCGCTCGGCGGAGAGAACCGCCCGCGCCTTGCCTTCGATCTCGGCCACCAGCTGGCCGGCGAGCAGATGGGCCCCTTCCCGGATCTTGGGTCGAAAGACCATTTCCGGATCGAGCTCCTTGAACGCCACCCGCGCCACGTCGACCCCGGCGATCACGCCGGCGGCGCGCGATTCGATGTGAGCGCGGCCGCGCGCGCTCTCCGAGACCAGCGATTCGGTGGTGACGTCGCCGGATCCGATATCTTCGGTGAGGGCGAGACGGACGATGGGCAGAGCGATGGTTTCGATCTTCACGCGCGATCACTCCGGCGCGGAGTGGAGCCGATCTCAGTTGTTGGCCGCCCGCGGGGTCGGGGTGGGATCGAGGCTCCAGGCGCCGCCATCGGGCTGGCGGGCATAGGACGTGTCGGGCCGCTGCGGCCCGTAGGAGACGCTGTCGACAAGCGTGGTGCCGCTTGGGGTGGATCGATAGAGGACCGCTTGCTCACCGGCGCCGCTCAGCCGAAAAGTCGCATGCCACCGCCCCTCGTTGGGCTCATTGTCGGTCCAGACGAGAAGATGGGCCCCGGCGGCGAGGGTGGTGTCGGGGAGCGGCCAATCGAGGGTGCCCAGGTTGTCGCTGAGATAGAGACCACCGGTCGTCGCCTCCCCGGGTCCGGGGTTCCATAGCTCGATCCAGTCATCGTAATCGAGAGAATCATCGGCAACGATCGAATTGTTGATCGCCAGGAGCTCGTTGATGACCAGAGTCCCTGGCGAGGGATTGGGAGCCGGTCCTCCCCCTCCTTTGTCGCTGTTGCAGCCGGCGGCGATAAGCCAAGCTAGCGAGAGGCAGGAGATGAGTGTCGTTCCTTGCCGCCAGAGCGCCCTCATCGGTGCCATGCTTCGTTCCTACGCGGCCGCCTTGGATCGCAGCCTGACACGGGCTTCGGCCCAGTGTCAACTCAAGGGCGGCCTTTGAGCTTGAGCTCCTCGATGCGATCGCGGAGGCTCGCCGCCTGCTCGAACTCGAGCCGGGTCGCTGCTGCCAGCATCTCACGCTCGAGCTCGTGAATGATCTCTTCGCGGGACATCCGCGCCAGCTGCTCCGGCGGGATGATCTCGGGCTCCTCGGCGAAGGCGGCGGGAGCGTCGGCGACCTGGGTGGTGAGCCGCACCTGCTCCACCGACTTGATGATCGAGCGCGGCGTGATCCCGTGCTCCGAGTTCCAATGGAGCTGCTTCTCCCGCCGGCGAGTGGTTTCCTGGATCGCCCGTTCCATCGACCCCGTCATCGAGTCGGCGTAGAGGATGACATCGCCGCCGATGTGCCGGGCGGCGCGCCCGGCGGTCTGGATGAGCGAGGTCTCCGAGCGCAGGAAGCCCTCCTTGTCGGCGTCGAGCACCGCCACGAGACTCACCTCCGGCAGATCGAGCCCTTCGCGCAGGAGGTTGATCCCCACCAGCACGTCGAACTCGGCGAGGCGGAGGCCGCGCAAGATCTCCATCCTCTCGATGGCGTCGATGTCGGAGTGGAGGTAGCGAACCCGCACCCCCATCTCACTCAAGTATTCGGTGAGGTCCTCGGCCATGCGCTTGGTGAGGGTGGTGACGAGCACCCGCTCCTGGCGCTCCACCCGCAGTCGAATCTCGCCCAGGAGATCATCGATCTGCCCCTCGACCGGCCGCACCTGGATGGCGGGATCCACGAGTCCGGTCGGACGGATGAGCTGCTCGACGATGACCCCGTTGGCGGCCCGGATCTCGAACTCTCCAGGAGTCGCCGAGACATAGATGGTTTGCCCGACGAGCGACTGGAACTCGTCGAAGCGGAGGGGGCGGTTGTCGAGCGCCGAAGGCAGCCGGAACCCGTGCTCGACCAGGATGCGCTTGCGCGAGGCGTCGCTTTCGTACATGCCGCCGATCTGCGGGACGGTGACGTGCGACTCGTCGATGATGAGGAGGAAGTCCTCGGGAAAATAGTCGAGGAGACAGGCCGGGCGCTCCCCCGGGCCCCGCCCCGAGAGATGGCGAGAGTAGTTCTCGATCCCCGGGCAATAGCCGATCTCGCGCAGGAGCTCGATGTCATATTCGGTGCGCGTCTTGAGCCGCTGCGCTTCGAGGAGCTTGCCCTGGCTCTCGAATAGACGCAAGCACTCGGCGAGCTCGGCCTCGGTCGCGGTGATCGCTTCTTCGAGTCGCTCCTCGGTGGTGACGAAGTGCTTGGCCGGATAGACCGCGAGCCGGTCGAGGCGCCTGAGCGTCTTTCCGGTCAAGGGATCGATGACCGACATGCGCTCCACCCGATCGCCGAAGAGCTCGATGCGTACCCCATGCTCCTCGTAAGCGGGGCGGATCTCGATCACGTCCCCGCGCACCCTGAAGGTGCCGCGGCGCCAGTCGATGTCGTTGCGGGTGTATTGGATGTCAACCAGCCGGCGGAGGATCTGATCGCGCTCGAGGGTCTGGCCGTGACCGAGATCGAGCCGCAGGCCCTTGAACTCGGCCGGGCTCCCCAGACCGTAGATGCAGGAGACCGAGGCGACGATGATGACATCGTCGCGCTCGAGGAGAGCGCTCGTCGATTGCAGGCGCAGGCGATCGATGTCGTCGTTGATCGAGGCGTCCTTCTCAATGTAAATGTCGCGCTGCGGGATGTAGGCTTCGGGCTGGTAATAGTCGTAGTAGCTGACGAAATATTCGACTGCATTGTCGGGGAAGAAATTCCTGAACTCGCCGTAGAGCTGGGCGGCGAGGATCTTGTTCGGCGCCAGC
>JBIOUT010000246.1:0-9504 GCA_044867365.1 Candidatus Eiseniibacteriota bacterium
CCCATGCCTTCGCCACCCTCGAGAAGGTGGGGCGGTCGACCGACAAGAGTTGTTTACCGTGTCATGTCACCGGCTACGGCGCGGCGGGCGGATTCGAAGGGAAAGGCGCGAGCGCCGAGATGAAGAACGTGCAGTGCGAGTCCTGCCACGGGATGGGGACGACCCACGACTGGACCGGCGCGGCGAAGGGGGCTGAAGAGGCGGTCTGTCTCCAGTGTCACGTGCAGGAGTGGAGTCCCAAGTGGGACTACCACGCCTACTTGAAGCAGTTGGGTCACGGATCCAAGGTCGATTGAAGAATCGCCGCCGCACCTGCGGGGTCGCAGGCCGAGGCGACGCGGTCGGCCTCGCAGGCGCATTCGACGGCGGACGGTGGAGCCAAATGCGGGTTGATGATTGAACCCGCCGGAGCTGAGCCAGCGAGGCCGAGCCGCGGAGACCTCGGCCTGCGACTTGAGCGGAGCCCTTCGCGACCGAGCTCGAAATCAATCCGATCGGGTCAGCTGCAAGCGCTCGACGCTCCCCTTACTTCCGGTCACTTTGAAGAGAGCCACCTCGCCGATGCCCGCCGGCACCGCCAGAAGGCCGCTTCCGGAAACCGAGCGCCGTTCGAGGGCGGCGCGAATCGCCGCCGGCGACCGCGCGCCGGAAGCGATGGCATCGGCTAGCACCCGGGTTGCCACGTAGCCGCGGGCGGCGTAGGCATCGGGGTCGCTGTGGAATCGCCGCGCGAAGCGCTTGGCGAAGGTCTCGCCTCCCGAGGGCGGCACTCCATAATAGCTATCGGTGAAGACCGCCCCGTCGAGGAACTCGCTCGTCGCCTCGAGCACCTCCTTGAGACCGAGATCTTCGAGCCCGACCACTCGCCCTCCCACCTCGTAATAGGCCAGCTGAGGAATGGCGGCCATGAGCTCGCGCGGCGTTCCCGGGATGAACACTGCTTCGAGCGACAACGAGGCCAGCTTCCCAAGGTCGGCGAAATTGGTCTCCCCCGGCCGGTAATGCAGCCGCTCCACCACTCGGGCGCCGAGACGTCCCGCCTCGGCGGCGAAATGATCGGCAAGGGCGGCGCCCGTGGCGGTTTGGGGCTCGAGAATGGCGATGCGCTGATAGCCGAGCCCGCGCACCGACGCCCGCGCTACCGCTTCCGCCTGGATCACCCGCGGCGCATTGGATTGGAAGACATAAGGGCCGATCGTCGCCAGATCATCACGCCCTGGGGCCGGGGAGACGAGCGGAATCGCCGCCGCCTGCGCCGCCGCCGCCGCGGGGATGCTCGTCGAAACCAGGAGATCGCCGGCAATGCCGCCCACCCCGGCGCCGATGAGCTCGCCGGCTGCGCGCGCCGCGACGAGCGGATCACCGCGGGTGTCGGCGATCTCGAGGGCGAGGCGGAAACGGGAATTCTGGTTGGTCTCCTCGATGGCGAGCTGGGCTCCTCGAGCCATGGCCTCGCCCTGCCGGGCGAGCCGGCCGTTCACCGGCGCCAGAAGCCCGATCGAGAAGAAACCGAGGCGCCGCGCCGCCGGCCAACCGGCGCCGATTGAGACGACACCGGCCGAATCGGCGCCGAGCGCTCTCGCTCCCGCCACCAGGGCCGAGGTGACCGGCCGCCGCTCCTCCTCGGCGAGCCGCGCCAGGGCGAGGAGCGCCGGAGTACCCGCCCGGCCGCCGCGATTAGCGATGTAGCCGAGATAGAGCAGTTCCTCGTCGCTGAGCGAGCGACGCGGGAGCCGGCCGATGATCTCGACCCCACTGGGATCGGAGGCGCCGCGCACCGCAACGAGGGTGACCGCCCATTCGGCGGCGCGATAGACATAACCGGCCTCGAGAAGTTTCTCGGCATCGGCCGCGACCGCACTGGCCCAGGCATCGTCGTAGCGGCCGGCGGCGGCGAGCCGCTTCAGGTCATCGATAACCGGACCGATCGATCCCGACCCCGGATCGGCATGACCAATCCGGGAGACGGCCATCCCGAGAGCGAGCCCGAGGACGAGCAGGTGATATGCCCGCATTCGACTGTCGTTCTTGCGCACAGGCTACCTCCCGCCGCTTTTCGGCTCGGCAGCTTGCAAAGTCCGCGACTGCTCCACTCGAGTGAGCGCCTGATGCGCTCGCGCCAGCTCGACATAATGAGCGGCGGAGCGCGCAAACTGAGCGAACTCGGCGTCGTCCAGGGAGCGCCGAATCTTGGCCGGCACCCCGGCGACCAGCGATCGCGGTGGGATTCTCGTCCCTTCGAGCACCACCGCCCCGGCGGCGATCAAGGAACCGCTGCCGACCACCACCTCATTGAGCAATATGGCTCCCATTCCGATCAGGCTGAGATCCTCGACGGTGCAGCCGTGAAGAATCACCCGATGTCCGACGGTGACTTGGTCGCCGACCCGCGTCGGCCACCGCCCACTGTCGACGTGCACTACCGAGCCGTCCTGGATGTTGCTCCGCCTGCCGATGCGGATCCAGTTGACATCACCACGCACGGTGCACTGATACCAGATGCTCGCCTCCTCGCCGAGGACGACATCCCCGATCACCACCGCCCCCGGGGCGACAAACGCCGCGCGGCCAACGTCCGGGGTCTTGTCACCGTAGGGACAAATCATCAGCGCCTGCAGGGCGGGGTGCATCGGCCGATGGCGACATGCGTTCCGCCACCGGTTCAGAGCTGAAACTTGCCGAAATCCTCGGGATTGAGCCCCTCGAGGTAACGCCGCAGCTCCTCCGCCCGATCCTTCTCGGATGGTTGGCGCAGGTCTTCGGTGTCCACCTTCTCGCCGGCGCCGCCGTCGAACAGCTTCTCCGAGACATAGATCGGTGAGCGAGCTCGCAGCGCGATGGCGATCGAGTCGCTCGGCCGCGCATCCACCGCCAGCATTTCCGAATCGTACTGGAGCAAGATCGTGGCGTAGAAGGTGTTCTCCTTCAGTTCGGAGATGACCACCTTGACCACGTCGGCGCGGAGCCCCTTGATGACCGTGATCAGAAGATCGTGAGTGAGCGGCCGTTGGAATTTCTGCCCGGCCATCTCGAGTGCGATGGCGTTGGCTTCGTTCTGGCCAATCCAGATCGGAAGGATGCGCTTGCCATCAACCTCTTGCAAGATGACGACCGGGCTCTTGGTTCTCTCATCGATCGCGAGCCCGCTGACTTGGACCTCAATCACTGCCGCTGCCTCCGCGTGACGGCTGGCTGGGCCTTGCATTGTCGATGGGGGGCTGCGCATCCATATTTTTGAGCATCCAGCGAGCCGAGTCAACCAGCTCCGAGTTCGGATAACGCTCGATGACCGCGGTCAGAGCGGTACGCGCCCGCTCCTTGTCCTTCAATTCTTCGGCATAGACGAAGCCGATCATGAACTGAGCCTGCGCGGCGTATTTGGTCTCGCCGTGCTGGCTGAGGATCTGCTCATAGATCTTGAGTCTGGCGGTGGGGTCCTCGGTGTTCTGCGCCCGGTCGAAGAGCTCCTTGGCCTGCGCCGAACGATAGGCCTCGTCCCCGAGGAGGGCGAGGGTGTCCACCTTCACCGGATACGCCGCGCGCAGCGAATCCACTATCCGCCGGCGGAGAGCCTGGAATTTGCTTGGCACGAGCTTGCGGGCCAGTGCATCCCGCATCGAAGCCAAATCGCGCACCCGCTCGGGCGAGTGGCTCTCCACCTTGACCAGGTGGTAGCCCTTGGCGGTGCGAATCGGCTCCGAGATCTGTCCCTCCGGGACCGCCATTACCGCCTGGACGAAGGCGTCGTTCACTCCCAGGCCGCGGACCGGTGATCCGCGCTGCACAAAGCCGATGGCTCCACCGAGATTGCGGGTCTGGGGATCGATCGAGCGCGCGGTCACCAGCGAGTCGAATGAGGCGCCGCGCAGCAGAAGACGGCGGAGCGCGCGCGCTTCGCTCTCGCTCGCCACCACGATCTGGCGCCCGGAGGCTTGCTCCGGCACCTTGAATTCGGCCGGGTTTTCGGCGTAATAGCGCGCGATCTCGGCCGAGTCCGGTTGCGCCATGGGGACGAGCACCTTCTCGCTCAAGGCGCGAACCAGGAGCTGCTGTCGCGCATCTTCCATCAGGGCCATGAACTGCGGGTCGCGGTCGAGTCCACGCTTTTCGGCATCGAGGCGCAGCAGCTTCTCCTCGACCAGATAGTTGAGAAACTCCGCTTGCCGCTCGGGAGAAGCGAGGCTCGAGCGGACATTCTCGTCGAGCTGACTCATCCGCCGTTCGAGATCCGCCCGGGTGATCTGCTCGCGCCCGACGGTCGCAATGACCTCTTTCCCCCCGGCCTCCCGGTTAGCGCGACCGCAGCCGGCGGCGATGAGGGCGGCCATGGCCCCCACCCCCAGGAGCATTCGCGCAGATGTTTCCCACCGTGAAATCACGACGATGTTCCTCCAGAGCTAGCCGATCTTATCCACCCAGACCTTGATCTGGGCTTCCACTCCCGGAGCAAGGCGCACACCCACGTCATAGACCCCGGTTTGCTTGATGGGCTCCTCGAGCTGGATCGACTTGCGATCGATGTCGTGGCCTTTCTCGGCCAGGGCCAGGGCGACTTCGCTCGACGTCACCGATCCGAAGAGCTTTCCTTCTTCGCCGGCTTGCGCGCGAATGCGAACCTCGACGCCGGCGAGCCGTTCGCGGAGCGCCGCCGCCTCTTGCTGCTGCTTGGCCTCGCGCCGCTCGCGGGTGCGAATCGCCTCACGGAAAACCGCCTCACCGGCGCCCCGCACGTTGACCGCGAGCCCGCGCGGGATGAGGTAGTTCCGGGCGTAACCGTCGGCCACTCGCAGGCGGTGGCCGCGGGTGCCGAGCCCGTCGACATCCTCGAGCAGGATGATTTCCATCCCTCAACCTCCTTGATTCGGTCCTGTCCCGCCGGCCGGCGGCACCAGGAACCTGCGGAAATCAAACCACAAATCGAAGAACCCGATTCCCGCTACCACGAACGGCATGGGCGGGATAAGAAAAGTCAGGAGAGCGAAGGCCAGTTGCGCCGGCCCGGGAGTGGCCTGAACTTCGCAGGCGAAGCGACCCACGGCCAATCCCTCGAGAAAGAAGGCTGCGCCCATCACCACCCCCAGATTGAGCCCGGCCAGGAAGACCCATCGTTCACCGATCCCACGGCCCACCACACACAGGGCGAGGGCCAAAGCAAAGGTCCATACGAGGGCGAACGGCCACCTCAGGCCGGCCAGGCGGCCGAGCGGCCGCATCCTCACCCCCAGTCGCGGAAACAACCGACAAGCAAGGGCATAACAGCAGAACGCCACCGCCCAACCGAAGAGCGCCTCGCTCGCCGGGGCGAGCCCGAGGAGCAGATCCGCCAGCTGCTCTCGGGTGGCGGCGGTCAAGCGGTCTCCCGACTGCAACTCGACGATCTCGGCCAGGCGCTGGCGGAGAAGATCCCTTTCCCAGAGGAGCGATCTCGTGACCAGCCCCGCCACCAGCGGTAGGGTGGCGAGGATGATCGCTCCGGCGGTGGGGCCGCGCGCCCGCCGCCCGACCAGCCCGAGAAGCACTCCTGAGCTCGCCCCGCCGGCGGCGATCAAGAACTCCGATCGTCCGAGCGCGGGGCCGGCGACCGCCGCCAGAGCGATGACCGCGACGAGCCCGGCAGCGGTCGAGCGCCAGGTGGCATACATCACCACCATGAGGACCGCCGGCACGAGAAGCAGCTCCAATGGCCGCGTCGCGGGGCGCCCCGCGCTCCTTCCTCCTTGGTCTCCCGTCCCGATCAGCGCAGCTGGTCGGAGGTGAAGGGGAGCAACGCCAAGATCCGAGCGCGCTTCACCGCCACCGTGATCTGCTTCTGATGGCGGGCGCAAGCGCCCGAGATCCGCCGCGGCACGATCTTGCCGCGATCGGTGATGAAACGCGAAAGCCGGCGATCATCCTTGTAATCGATCGACTCGACTTTCTCGACGCACAGCTTGCAGACCTTTTTCCGGATCTGCCTCGGCTCTCTGGTCCTGGTTGCCAACTCACGTTCTCCCTTTGCCGCTCGCCGCAGAGCTAGCCCTCGTCGCGCTCGTCGACGTCATCCATGTCGTCCTTGCCCTCATCGTCTTCGCCGTTGCCCGAGTCATCGCGGCGGCGCCGGCCCTCACGACCCTCATGTCCGAAGCGGCCCCGCTCCTCGTGACGCCCCTCCCGCCGATCGTGGCCGTCCCCTCCCCGCTCCTCGCTCATCATGGCGATGGGGCCGGTGCTCTTGATGGTCTGATGCCGCATGAGCGATTCATTGAGCCGGAACTTGCGCTCGAGCTCCTCGAGCACCGCCGGCGTCGAGCGAAAGCGGATGACGGTGTAGATGCCCTCGCGGCGCTTGCCGATCTCGTAAGCCAGCCGGCGGCGTCCCCATCGCCAAACCTCGAGCACCTCTCCCCCGCCCTGGGTGATGACATTGCCCACGGTCTCGATCTCCTGATTCACCCGCGAATCATCGAGGGTGGGATCGAGCACCAGGGTGGTTTCGTAATCCCTCAACGGTTGACCTCCTCACTACCGGTCGCACCGGCGACCGGGGCGTTGAACCGACTCATCGCCAACTCGAGACCTTCCCTGAGCACGGTGTCGATCACTTCGACCGCCGTCGTCACGGCCGGAGCCATCACCGCCTCCTCGGCGGCGGTGAAGCTCACCAAGACCCAGTCCTTCATGTCCCGGCCGGCTTCGGGTTCTCCGATGCCGATGCGGAGGCGGGGAAACCCCTCCTCGCCCAGGGAGTCGATGATCGAGCAGAGCCCCTGATGACCGCCGTCCCCGCCCCCCGCCCGCAGTCGAATGCGGCCGAGCGGCAGGTAGAGGTCATCGACCACGACCAGGAGCTCCTCGACGGTCGCCTTCTCCCGGCGCAAGAGCTCACTCACCACCGGACCGGATCCATTCATGTAAGCGAGCGGCCGGGCAATGACGACCGGCCGGCCCCGCCGCCGGCCGCGGGATATCTCGGCATCGCCCTCGCGCACGAAACGACCCAGAGCAGCCGCTTCTCGGAAGGCTCCCGCCACTCGAAAGCCGATGTTGTGGCGATGAGTCGCATAGTCTGCTCCGGGATTACCGAGGCCGACGACCAGGAGCACCGGCTACTCCTTCTCCCGGCCCTTTTCTCTGGGCTTCTTCTCCTCACCCTTCCCCGACTCGCCCTTCTCCTCCTCGCCTTCGGCCGCCGCTTCCGCACCCGGCTCGGCCTCGACGGCTGCAGCCGCCGCCTCCGCCGCCAGCTCGGCATCGCTCTTGACCACCCGCGGCGCGCTCACCGTCACCACCACCATCTCCGGCTCGCTCAGGAGCTCGATGTCGGTGAGATCGACGACGAGATCACGAACGTGGATGCTGTGCCCGATGTGGAGGGGGGAGACATCGACATCGATGTGATCGGGGATCCGGTTGGGCAGACACTTGATGTCCAGATGTCTGAGAGGATGCTCGAGAATTCCGCCCTCATCCTTGACTCCGGGCGCGGTGCCGACCACATGCAAGGGCACCTGCACGTGCACCTTCTCCTTGAGCGAGATGCGCTGGAAGTCGAGGTGGAGCACCTCTCCGGACACTGGATCGCGCTGGATGCCGCGAATGACGGCAAGGCGCTCCCCGTCTCCTCCGTCGTCGAGCTTGAGATCGATGATCAAGGTGCCGCTGCGTTGCCGGAGCACGCGAGAGAACTCCGCCGCCCCCACCGCCAGCGGTACCGTGTCCATCCCGTGGCCATAGAGCACCGCGGGGATCTGCCCCGCAGTACGCAGGCGCCGTGATGGACCCTTCCGGCCAACCTCGCGCCGGGTAGCGCTGAGGGTCATCGTTGCCATGGCTTCGTTTCTCCTCCCAATCGAGTCCTGCGCTCACCCATCGGCTAGACGAAGAGCGAGCTCAGCGATCGTTCTTCATGGATGCGCCGGATCGCCTCGCCGAGCAGGGTGGCTACCGAGAGCACGGTGAACTTCTCCCCCAGCTCAGGGTGAGGGATGGTGTTGGTAATGATGATCTCGTCGATCGGCGCGGCGTTGAGCTTGTCGACCGCTCCCGCCGAGAAGACGGCATGCGTGGCGCATGCGTACACCGAGCTCGCCCCCAACTTCCGAGCCGCTTCCGCCGCCTCGGCGGTGGTGGTCCCGGTCGAGATCATGTCGTCGAGAATCAGGATCGTCCGACCATCGATCTCGCCGATGACATGCATGACCTCGGCCACATCGGGGCGCGGCCGCCGTTTGTCCGCCACCGCCAGGTCGGCTCCCAGTCGCTTGGCAAAGGCCCGGCCCAACTTGGCGCTGCCGATGTCGGGCGAAAGAATGGTGAGGTCGCGCCAGTTGCGCGCCTTGACATGCTCGAGAATGACCGGCGCCGCGAACAGGTGATCGAAGGGAATGTCGAAGAACCCCTGGATCTGCGGCGAATGCAGATCCATGGTCAGAACCCGATCGGCGCCGGCGGTGGCGATCATGTTGGCGACCAGCTTGGCGGTGATCGCCACCCGTGGCTGATCCTTCCGGTCCTGTCGGGCGTAGCCGAAGTACGGAAGGACGGCGGTAGTGCGCCGGGCCGAGGCGCGCCGCGCCGCGTCGAGCATGATCAAGAGCTCCATGATGTTCTCGGCCGGCGGAAAGGTCGGCTGGAAGATGAAGACATCGTTGCCTCGGATGTTGGCGCTGATCCGTACCGAGATCTCGCCATCGCTGAAACGGTTGATTTCCACCTCGCCGAGCTCGGTTCCCAGATAGGAACAGGTCTCGCGGGCGAGCGGCAGGTTGGCCCTGCCCGAAAAAATCATCAGCCGATCCATCACGATCTCCTACCCTCCACGCACCACCCCGCCTTACACAAAAAAAGAGCCCGACGAACGAGACCCACATGGACAGGCCGCTCGGGCCTGCCTCCCCGTCGCCGGCCGCGATGGCGGCGTGCGCGGCGCTCGATGGCGCCGGCGGCGCGAGGAGGATGGCATTCGCTGGGCTCGCTAGCCTCGGTCGAGATGTCGAGAAAAGTCGCTGGGTATTCTAGCACCCGCCCCGGATGGCTGGGGCGGGAGGATTCGAACCTCCGATGCGGGATCCAAAGTCCCGAGCCTTACCGCTTGGCCACGCCCCAGTTGCGGCGGCCCCACCGCCGGGCCCGGCCCTACCGCCTCTGACGCTCGAGCTCGCGCTGGTACTCGTTGAGGATGACCTCTTCCATCTGCTGCCGGGTCTCGTTGTTGATCGGGTGGGCGATGTCCCGGAATTGCCCGTCCGGCCGGCGGCGACTGGGCATCGCCACGAAGTCACCGTTCGGCCCCCGAATGATCTTGAGCCCCCGGACGACGAAGACCTTGTTGAGGGTGATGGTGGCGAAGGCCTTCAGTCGGTCCTGCTGATGGTTGTCGAGGAGCGTGATTCGAATCTCCGTGATCTCGATCCCAGAATCCACCATCCCACCACCCTCCGCAAGCTGAGCCCGTGCCTTGCGAGGCGCTATTCACCAGATGTCGACTCGGGACCCATTCCGGCGGCGGCCCGTATCGGGCCGCCG